>CAXTRL010000404.1:0-3348 GCA_964246575.1 uncultured Armatimonadales bacterium | reverse complement strand
CAGAATACGGAACAAGATGCCCTCTCTCGTCTGGCTCTTCTGTCCCCTGGACAGGCGGCGTTTCCGAACGCCTTGCAGCGAGCGACTTCAGTCACTCGTTCCTGCGTCACTCTTCGTTAACAAATGCAAGGAAAACCATGCGCCGGATTGACTTAAACGCGGACTGCGGCGAAGGCTTCGGCGCGTACACGCTGGGCGACGACGCCCTGCTGCTGCGTTCGGTCTCATCGGCCAATATCGCCTGCGGGTTCCATGCAGGCGATCCCGGCACGATGGCGAGGACGGTTGCCTTAGCCGCCGGGCTGGGCGTCGCGCTGGGGGCGCATCCGGGCCTGCCGGATTTGGCAGGGTTTGGGCGGCGGCGCATGGACATGACGGCGGCGGAAGTGCGGGATTCAGTGACCTATCAAATTGGAGCGCTGGCTGGGTTTGCCGCGCGGCACGGGCAGACACTGCGGCATGTCAAGCCGCATGGGGCGCTTTACTGGATGGCGGAAGAAGATCCGAACATCGCGGACGCCGTCGCGCAGGCGGCGCTGGACTGGGACCATGCATTGATTTTAGTCGGGCTGTCCGGGGGCGGGCTGGTGCAGGCCGGACAGGCGCGGGGGCTGCGAACGGCGTCGGAAATCTTTGCCGACCGGGCGTACCTGCCGGACGGGGCACTGGCACCACGCACGGGGCCGGGCGGAGTTCTGCACGATGCGGACGAAATTGCGGCTCGGATGACGCTTTGGGCGCGGGAGGGCGTAGTGACGGCGACAGACGGCACGGCGCTCCGGCTGGAAGCCGACACGATCTGCATCCACGGCGACTCGCCGTCCGCGCCCGCGCTTGCCGCATGGATTCGGTTGACGCTGGAAGCTGAAGGATATGCCGTGCTGCCGATGGGACGCTCGTGATGTCGTCAACGAAGTTGCTGGAAGTGGAAGCCGGCGGCCTGCTTTCAACGGTGCAGGACCTCGGACGGGCGGGGCAGCAGCGCACCGGCCTGACGCCGGGCGGCGCAATGGACCCGTTCGCAGCGTCCGTCGCTAATCTGCTGCTCGGCAATCCGCGCCGGGCCGCCGTGCTGGAAATCACGCTGCTTGGGCCAACACTGCGCTTCTTAGCGCCAACGCGCATTGCCGTCTGCGGCGGAGATTTGTCCGCCGTGCTGGATGGGGAAGCGCTGCCGCTGTGGAAAACGGCGGCGGTGCAGGGCGGCCAGCGGCTTTCGTTTGGCCGCAGGCGGGCCGGAGCAAGAGCGTACCTTGCCGTTTCCGGCGGCTTCGCGATTTCCGAAGTTGCCGGCAGCCGGGCGACGTTCCTGCGCGGCACGCTGGGCGGCTTGGAAGGCCGGGCGCTTCGTCCCGGCGACATTCTATCCTGCGATATTCTGCCCGGCGTCTTGACGCCGCCACTTGCCGGGGAGCGCGGCTTGCGGCTTTCGGATCAGCCGGCTTATGATTTGCCTGCCACACTGCGTGTCCTGCCCGGCCCGCATTTGCTGCACTTCACGGAGTGTGGGCAAGCCGCCTTCTTCGAGGCGGCTTATACTGTTTCGCCGCAGTCCGACCGGCAGGGGTATCGCTTGGACAGCCCGGCTGTCCGCAGCACGATGCAAAGTGATCTGCTTTCAGAACCGATGCCGCTCGGCGGCGTCCAAATCCCGCCGGACGGACAGCCGATCCTGCTGATGGCGGATCGCCAGACCACCGGCGGCTACCCGCTCCTGGCCGTCGTCATCTCGGCGGACATTCCCCGCGCCGCCCAGCTTGCCCCCGGCGACGCCGTGCGCTTCGTCCCAGTCAGCCTTGCCGACGCGGCGGCAGCGGCAATAGGTGCCGAGCGCTTTCTGCGGCTTTTGGAACTCAGTGGAGGCAGCGCCGGGCAAAACTCAAAAGCTGGGCATTGACTTCGGCGTGACACTCCAGCAAACTCAAATGCCCGCAGCCGGGGATCAGCGCCAGCTCCGGGAAGCGCAGACGGCTTGCCATCGCCCGCTGCGTGTCCGGCGGCATATTGATGTCCTTGTCGCCGGTCAAAAGAAGCACCGGCACGGAAATGCCCGGCATGAGGGGGCGGGCGTCAAACGCAAAGCACGCCAGCGCTCCGAGGCCGGCGGCCCGCATGGAGAACCCAGCGCAGTGGCCAGCGACAAGGTCGTCTTGTCCCCGGCTTTCGTGTCCGGCGTTTGTGCCGAACATCAAGCCTAAGTGAACGCTGCCCATCTGCCAGACCAAGCGAACAAACGCCTCAAACGGCAAGGGGAAGCGGCCCATCAGCCGGGCCAGCGGCTCCCAGAACCACCCGCGCATCGGCACAAGCGCTCGCCGCCCGCGCATGGTTTCGAGCATAGGCGTGTCGGTCCCGCCCAGCAGAGCCAGCCCGCGCACCGACTCCATAAGATTTGGATACTCCGACGCGAACAGCGGCAGCAGCATTGCGCCGACCGAATGCCCGGCGAGGAGGCAGCCTTGAGGATGCCGCCCGGCCTGCGCCGCCTCAAAAACAGCCGCTAAATCGGCAGTCATAGCCGCCGTTGAGTAATCGTTGTCTGCTGGCGCTTGCGAGCGGTCCGTTCCGCGCAGGTCCCAAACAATGACCCGGTACTCTTGGGACAGTGCTTGTTTCTGGTAGTACCAAGTGTCGTGGGTGAGCGACCAGCCGTGGGACAGCAAAATCGCCGGAGCGTCCTCGGCCCCGAACTGCTCCCATTCCAGCCTGACCCCGCCTGCACCCTCGGCAAACCCCCGGCGGTCCGGCACCAGCGGCTTCGGCTCATCCAAAGCCGCCGGACGCAAAAAGCGCAGCCACCAGCGGCCCGTCAAAAGGATCACGGCACAGGAAATCCACCCCCAGGCGAATGGCTGGCGGCGGTACACCGCGGACGCGCTTTTCCAAAAGCTGACTGAGAGCAGCAGAAGCGCAGGGATCGCATATAAGCCGGAAAGAATGCCAAGCCACATCAAGCAATCATACCCCGCATTGGAAAGTTTGGGCCGGTGAAAAATTATTTTCTGCTCACCCGAAGGCGAGCAGAACTTGGGGCTTTTTGTCCGTTTGCTGCCCCGTGCGTGTGGGTAACTGTGATGCGGCGTACATTTTGACGCCGCTCCGATAGATCACACCCAAAAGGGGAAACAAATGAACACAATGACAAACACAGTAACCGATTGGTCGGGTTCACTGTACCACGGACTGACTGCCGGCCTGGACCGATTTATCGGCGGCGTCCCAACAATTCTAGGCGCAATCCTTATTCTGGTCATCGGCTGGATTATCGCTGGAGCGCTTGCCAAGCTAATCGCCAAGTTCGCTCAAGTCGCCCATGTGGATACGCTGGCCGACCATGCCCGCGTCAAT
>CAXTRL010000403.1:0-3374 GCA_964246575.1 uncultured Armatimonadales bacterium | reverse complement strand
GCCGAAGACTATGTTCGAGAAAATTTGGGACGCTCATGTTGTCCGCGCCCAAGCCGGGCAGCCGGCGCTGCTGTATGTGGACCTGCACCTGGTCCATGAAGTCACCTCGCCGCAAGCGTTTGAAGGCTTAAGGCTGACCGGACGTAAAGTGCGGCGGCCTGATCTCACGGTCGCCACGATGGACCATAACGTGCCGACAACAAACCGCTCGCTGCCGATTGTGGATCAAATCTCGCAAACGCAGATGGCGGCGCTGGCCCAGAACTGCCGAGACTTCGGCGTCACGCTTTACGACATCCATTCCAAGCGCCAGGGCATTGTCCATGTCATCGGGCCGGAGCTTGGCCTGACCCAGCCCGGCATGACCATCTGCTGCGGCGATAGCCACACTTCCACCCACGGCGCGTTTGGGGCGTTGGCGTTCGGCATCGGCACGTCGGAAGTGGAGCATATTCTGGCGACCCAGTGCTTGCCGCAGTCCAAGCCTAAGACAATGGAAATCCGGGTCAACGGCCGGCTCGGCCACGGCGTCACCGCCAAAGATATTATTCTGGCGATTATCGGCAAGATCGGCACCGACGGCGCAACGGGCTACGCCGTGGAATACACCGGCGAAGCGATCCGTGCGCTGTCTATGGAAGGCCGCATGACCGTCTGCAACATGTCCATTGAAGCGGGCGCACGGGCAGGCATGATCGCGCCCGACGACAAGACATTTGCGTACATTAAAAATAAGCCATTCTCCCCTGTCGGCGAAGATTGGGATGAAGCCGTCGCCGCTTGGCGTCAGCTTCCGACCGATGCCGGAGCCGTTTACGATACATTGGTGGAACTCGACGCTGCCGAGATCGCCCCGCACGTTTCCTGGGGAACGTCCCCCGGCATGGTGGTTCCCATCACCCAGGCCGTCCCCTCCCCCGATGATTACGCCGATCCAGGTGACCGCCGAGCCGCCGAGCGGGCGTTAGAGTACATGGGCCTGACCGCGAATGCTATGCTTCAAGACGTGCCTTTAGACACAGTCTTTATCGGCTCCTGTACCAATGGTCGCATTGAAGATTTACGCGCCGCCGCCACCATCTTGAAGGGGAACAAAATCAGCCCCGGCCTGCGAGCGCTGGTCGTGCCCGGCTCCGCCCAGGTCAAGGTCCAGGCCGAAGCCGAGGGCCTCGACGTTGTCTTCAAGGACGCCGGCTTTGACTGGCGCGAAGCCGGCTGCTCCATGTGCCTCGGCATGAACCCGGACATCTTGCAGCCGGGCGAGCGCTGCGCCTCAACGTCCAACCGGAACTTCGAAGGACGGCAAGGTAAAGGAGGCCGCACCCATCTGGTCAGCCCCCAAATGGCCGCCGCCGCCGCCATCGCCGGGCACCTCGTAGACATTCGCGAGTGGTCCAAGAACTAGGGTAAAATGAGCAGGCAAGGAGTGCCGAATGCCCATTTTCGAGTTCGTCCGCCTCGGTATTCCCTGTACGGTGCAGACCCGGAACAAGAGCCGCTTGGACAATTATCGTCGTGATTTACGGCGGGTGGCCGTAGGGCTTTGGGACGGGAACAAGCCGTCGGTTACTGTTCCGGTCAGCGTCATCATCCGCTACTACTTCACAAGTGATGTTTTGGATGTTGACAACATTACCAAGCCGATTTTGGATGCACTGAATGGTCTCGTCTACCAGGATGACTTACAGGTCGTCAAAGTTGTCAGCCAAAAGGGGCCTGTTCCCGCAGGCCCTTCACCTTCCGATATCACGCCGGTCTTGTCCGTCGGCTTGCGGTCACGCGACGATTTTTTGCACATTTTAGTAGAATGGGATTGAAAGATACTCTTAATGCTGACAACTATAGTCCGCCCAGAGGAAAATCAAATTGCCGGTTTAGGCGAAATTCATCAGCGCCTAGAAGAAGTCCGGCTGCTGATGGAAGCCGGCTCATTTAATGCTCCTGCCTTGCTTTGGTCGGCATTTGAAGCCGCTGCTCGGCTGTCTTTGACCGAGCTTGGGAGGCAGGCAGATCGCCCTATTCGCATCGCCGATACTCCTGCAGGGCTGTCAGGACAAGCTGTCGCCTATGGCGTTATTGACCCGGACGACCGCGACGTCGTGCTGCGTCTTGCGTCTGCCTCTGCGGCGGACATGGATACCTTTCAGCGAGCCGCCTTCATCATGGAACGGACGCTCGTGGAGATGGTACGGCAGTAGAACATATTAGGAGGTGCAGCAAATGGCGATTGCAGAACCAAAAGCGGATGTGCCGGGCATCACGCGCCCGATGACTTATAAGGAGTATATCGACGGGCCGGAGGAGATGGCCCGGTATGATATTCTGGATGGATGGAAAGTGTACCGCTTGTATGGAGACAATTTGGTGTCAAGTCCAACCCGTAAACATCAGCGCATTTTGGGCCGGCTTCTGCGCCGCCTTCAGGATTACGAGGCGCAAACGAGCCGAGGGGAAGCCATCGCCGCTCCCTGCGACGTTGAGATCACTTATCAGCCGCTCAAGTGCCGTCAGCCTGACCTGCTGTTTATCAGCCAAGAGCGTTTAAAGCAAAATGCACCCTCGGACGAGTACGATCCCCTTGCGCCTGCACCAGAGCTAGTGGTCGAGATTGCTTCCGCTTCCGATACGGCTTCCGCTCTCGCGGCAAAGATAGAAGACTACCAAGCTGTGCAGGTGCAGGAAGTCTGGGTGGTGCGCCCGGACGCGCAAACAGTGGAAGTGTTGAGTCTTACAGACGGCGGCAGCAGCACAATCTTTAGCGGCGGCATGACGGCGGCATCGGCCATTTTTGATGGCCTCGCTGTCCCAGTAAACGCGATATTTCAGGAGTAACTTATGGAACCATTTACAAAACTTACGGGGCTGGCGGCCCCTTTGGACCGGGTGAACGCGGATACGGATCAGATTATCCCGAAGCAGTTCTTGAAGCGCATCGAGCGCACGGGCTTTGGGCAATATCTGTTCTTTGACTGGCGCTACGAGGCCGACGGCAAAACGCCGAACCCGGAGTTTGTGCTGAACCAGCCCCAGTACGCGGGCGCGTCTATACTAATTACCGGCAAGAACTTCGGCTGCGGGTCGTCCCGCGAACATGCGCCCTGGGCACTGGCGGATTATGGGTTCAAGGCGATTTTGGCCCCGTCGTATGCCGACATCTTTTACAACAACTGCTTCAAGAACGGAATGCTGCCCTTGACGCTGGCGGAAGAAACGATAAATACACTGCTGGAACGGGCGAAGACGGCAGACTACATGATGACGGTAGACCTGGAAAATCAGACTGTCACCGACACGCAGGGCTTCTGGGCGGCGTTTGACGTGGACCCGTTCCGCCGCCACTGCCTCTTGAATGGTCTGGACGACATTGGCCTGAC
>CAXTRL010000402.1:0-3394 GCA_964246575.1 uncultured Armatimonadales bacterium | reverse complement strand
CTTCGCCCGCTTATTATCTTCGCCCGCGCAGGCGGGGGCTTGCCCTTTTAAAGCCCTGCCGTTCAGGGCAGGAAATTCGCAGTCATTGTTTATGAAGCTTTTGTGCCACCTTCCGGCTCGTTTTCCGCCTTTGGGTCGTCCGCCGCCGGACGCCGGGAGGGACGGCGGGAAGGACGCGCGGCAGCGGCGGCGCGAAGCTTTGTCAGGCGCGGCAAAACAAAAAACCGGACATAACCGCCCCAGCCCAGCACCAGCGCGGCAAGCAGCAGCCCTGCGCCCCAGGCTTCGGGACCAGGCTGTGCGAAAACGCCCAGTCCCATGACCACAAACACCAGCGCCGTCAAACCCGGCAGCCACAGGCCGCCCGCCATGCGAAAGGGCCGCGCCCGATTTGTGTCTTTAAGGCGCAGCGCAATCACGGCAGCAGCGGCGAATGCATAAATCAATGCTTCAGTCGCAGCGGCCAGATTGACCAGCAGCACAAAGCGCTGCGACCAATAAACAAGCGCCGAAACGGCAAGCGCGACGGCATACACCACAAAAACCGCCCGGTCCGGGGTGCTGAATTTGGAGAGGCTAGACAGCTTTTGCGGCAGCACCTGGTCGCGGGCCATGCCGTACAGGAAGCGGCTGACCCCCATCAGCCCGGCATTAAATGTCGTCAGTGACATGCACAAGCTGGTGCCGATCATCACCCAGCGCCCTGCCGGTCCCAGCACGATGTCGGCAAACCGCACATGGGGAATAGGCTCCCGCGCCGCAAGCGAGCCAAACAGCGTCTCGCGCGGCACCAGGCCGGAAAACATGGAAGTCGCCACCAGCGCATACGCCAGCACGAGCAGGCCCACCGCCAGGAACATGCCGGTCGGGATCGCAGACGGACGCTTGACTTCATCGGCCAGCGGAGTTACCCACTCAAAGCCGACAAACAAAAAAATCGCCACGCCGACGGCTTGAAACAGCGGCCCCACGCCCCCGGTATGGAGCGGCTGCGGCACCTCAAAGTGGGCATGAGACAGCGCAAGCACACTCATCGCCGCGATAGACACGACCACGGAGTAAGTCAGCACATTCTGGAACGTCCCAGCGATCTTCAGGCCGCAGAAGTTGAAGCCTGTCGCCAGCGTCAGCATCAAAAAGATCCAGACCGGCGGCTTCACGGCAGGCAAAGCGGCGTTTAAGACGTGCGACAGCACATACGCTTCCGTGCCGACCACCAGCGTCACCACGGACATATAGGTCAGCGCGACCACCAGCGATAGTGTTTCGCCAAATGCTTTGTTGATGTAAAGCCGGATGCCGCTGACGCTTGGCCACATGCCGTTCAGCTCGGAAAACGCGGCGGCGGCCAGGGCGCACAAAGCGCCAGCAATCGCGATCGCGATCCAAGCCGCGTCCCCGGCCAAATAGCAGGCCATTTGGACAACGACCAAAAACGTAGACGACGCGAATGTCAGCCCGGCGCTTGTGGATACTACCGTCGCCAGCCCGAGAGAGCGTTTAAGCTGCGGCTCGGCGATTGTCTTGGGTTCTACTCCCATAACATTGCAATGACGAAGTCCAAGCGCACGATGTCGTCTTCCGGCCCCTGTATCCGCAGCGTGCCGTCGTTGTACGGGTCATTCGGAGAAAGCTCACCGTAGAAGATCTGGGTCAGGATTTCGGCGGACGCTTGCAGCACCAAATCCGCCGCAGCGGGGGCATCCGGCAGGGCCGAAACGGTCCCATCCTGCGTGATCAGCGTCGCATCCGCGCCTAAATCGGTCGCGTGAATATGCATAACCCGGTTCCAGTCCTTGATCATCGCCATCAAGCGCGTGTTCTCGTTGCAGCTTTCGGCGAACGAGCTTAAGCTGTCGTGTAGTTCATCGGCGGTTGCCATTGGGGGAGATACTCCATATCAGAAATTATGAAAGGGTTGCCAAACCCGTAGGCACAAACTCAGCGGGATATCAAAAAGGCGGCAACATCTTGTTCAAACTTCGCGGGTTCTTCTGCGTAAGGAAAATGGGCGCTTTGATCAAACTCATCGAGTTGAGCGTGTGGAAGATGTTTGTCAAGAGACAGCATTTGTTCCACGCCAATTGCGCCGTCGTATCTACCGACGATGACAAGCGTAGACATGGTAATTTTGTTGTAAGCAGTAAAACGGTAGCACAAGAAGTCGCTTTCAGGACCAAAATAAGCACTGCCTATTTCCCCTGTGTTGCGGAGACCGCTTGTGACATCCAGAGCATCTTGTTCTTTACGATAGTGCTGGTCGTGGAACTGTTGCCATTGACGGAACTCGCTCGAATCCACATGACTTAGAACTTCAGTCAGCAGAGCGAACCGCGCTCTTGCGAGCGCACAATTATCTTTTTGAGCGAGCGCTTCCTGAAAAAGTCTGCCCTTTTCGCTGGACTCCATATTCTGCCAAACTGAGGGGTATTTGTGCTGGATTTGAACCTGCCACAGATCAAGCGTTTGAGGAATGTCCGCAGCGCCATCTAAGATGATGAGCTTTCGCACATGGTTAGGATGACGAGCCGCATATTCAAGAGCAATCGTACCTCCAAAACTATGGCCCATCACGATGATTTGACCGACGCCAAGATACTTTCTAAGTGCTTCCACATCTTCGACTAGAACCGGCATTTCATACCGCTTGTCTCGCGGGCGCTCACTACGCCCTGAACCCCGCTCGTCGAGATAGATCATCTGCGTATGGCGCTCAAGCTGAGCGCCAATAGTTTTCTCAAAACTGTAGCTGTTGTATCCGGGACCGCCATGCAGAAATAAAATGGGAGGCAGTCCAGAACGAGGCTGCCCTGCAACTTTATACCAAAGACGCACGCCGTTTAGAACGGCGTTATGCTCCCCTATTGCCATTGGAGCTTGACTGTAGGCGTTTATAGAAATTAAGAGCGAGAAAATCACTGACAAAACAACAACTCTGAAAAGCATATTCTGACGTCATTTCGTGGTCACTCATCATGTCCCAGCGCGTGAAACGAGCCGTGCCAGCCCAAGCGCTGGGTCCAGTCTTCATACACTTGGGGCGTGATTTCCGAAAGCGGCAGGCCGATAACGGCGACGAGCGCGGCTTCCATTAAATTAGTGCCGCCGGACAGGCCATCCAGCTCAGGCGTCGTAGTAGCGATCCAAGCCGCGCCGGCGTCCGCCAGCCGGGCCAGCGAATGCGGGCGGGTGGTGTTGGTGACAATCCCTTTGTCGGGCGGCAGGGTCGGCGGCAGGTGACGCAGGATTAGGTGGCCGTCGCCGGCGATCACATCGGCAGCCTCGTAGTATTTGGCGTAGCGGGGATCGGCGGTTTGGGTGTCCTGCGCCGCGCCGGTAGGATACAGCAGGTGGAACGGCACCGAAAGCAGGCGGGATTTGTACTTGCGGGCCA
>CAXTRL010000401.1:0-3399 GCA_964246575.1 uncultured Armatimonadales bacterium | reverse complement strand
CCACATGAGCCGCCGTCAAGTTCCGAAAGTGAACATTAGCAGAAGGCATAAAAAAGTCCCAAAATATGACTGCCTGCGAAATACCAAGCGGAATGAGATTACGGCAGCGCGGGTGCAGCCTGGCTGTTGAAAAAGTATACCCTAATCATCTTTTTCAGCTACCTGCTTGATGGAACATTCGTGTTCCTTTTTTGCCTCAGCCTGCTTCCAGCACCAATGTCTGAGATATGTCCTACCGGCCTCGCCGATGTTCGGTGCCGGCGGGTGTGCGCCAGCGCTTGGCGTGGCTTGGGTTGTGGTGGAGAGGATCGCGAAGGCAGGAGATGGGGTGGATTAGCCGCCTGCAATGAGTGTGTGCCAAGTGTAGACAATGGCAGCCCACTCGCTGCGGATGAAGAGGCCATTAGCAAGAATGGCGAACGCGGGCAGCAGCAGCGCCTGGACCCATAACCGGAGGCTGGGAGCATGGAGCTGACCATCCCGAATGCCAAGCCACCCGGCGGCGGCGCCATCAATAGGGAGAGGCTGCAAGCGACCTGCCGGGTCTTCCAGGTTCTTGCCTTCTTTGTCCACGATGCCGGATGCCAGCAGGAAGCGAATGCGGCGGAAGCTGCGGAGGCCGGGCCACATAAAGAAGATCGCGCCGACCGGGAAGGCAAGCGAAAGCAGGACATAGGAGGGGTAGACATTGGAGCGCATCCCGCGCACACGCGACAGAGTGGGGTGGCTTCGGACGTACTCCACCGGCACAGTCATGCCGGGCTGGAGTGCATCCGCATCCTCTGTTGCCGTGCTGTTGCTGGCAAATTCTGGGGATACGCCGTCGCTGTGTCCACCGATATAGGACGTGCTAGTTTCACCACTCCCATTTGGCAACGGATAAGTATAGCGCACGGCATAGATTGGCTGCGTCGAGGTGTGGTTCAGTCCAGTGGACTGGCTGGTCAGTACCCCGTCGGTTCCCTCGCGCAGCCGTGTCCGCGTGATCTGCGTGACCGTCCCCGTGACGCTTTGGAGCGGGGCATGGAAAAGAGCGGCCTTGACGTCGGCTCCAAAAGCGCAATAGTTCCAGAACACCCACCCAGCCACCAGCAGGAGCAGCCAGCCGACCCAAGTGGTGATCAGCACGAGATAAAAAGGCGTCTGCCAGGGAACCGTGCGCGGCGGGGGGGTTAAGCTGCTGGGCGTTTGTGGGTTCATCGTACAATCACCCAGTGGCCGTTTATTAGTGACAGGTAGGGGTCAAAGGCTGTGGAACTGCCGTCTTTATCGGGCGCGGATTGGAAAACTTCACCATGACCTTGAGTATGCACCCACACGACCCGCCCGCCGCCGTACAAGTCATATTCCAGCGCCTCAAAGTGGATCGGCAGAACCTTCCAAGCCGGGTTGCGGAACGACTCCTCATAGTAGGAACGCTGCTCCTCATCTGGGTCGTGGTGCGGCACACCCGTACCAATATCATCATCGTGTGCTTCCGAAGAAAGCAGCGCAAGGGTTGCCGGGATGTTCTTTGTTTCCAGCGCCGTGTACAGCCGCTGGATCTGGGCGTTGATGCCGGCTTTGTCCAGGCTTGCTTTTTGCAGCACCGTCCCGTTCTGCCAGCTTAACGGCTCCGCTGGCGGCGTCGCTTGAAAAACATGGTTAATGTGCGGCAAGGCTTCTTTAGGCTCTTTCTTCTTCCATTCCAAATGGAAAAGCGTTTGAGGATCGGCACCTTCGTCGTTGGCAAACGAAGTCAGATCAACTTGCAGGGAGGCGCCGACCGGCACCTGCGCTTCACCCTGGGCGGGCTGGGTGGTGATGGAGAGCGTACTGCTTGCGCCGGTCAGCATTTGGTTGACGACATCAACGACGAAGCCGGACTTGTTTGTGTCCACCTGGATCGGCATGTCATTGACCTGGACATCCGGCTTGAGGTCTTTATAATTCACGGTCAGTTGATAATACCTCATGTGTTTTGTGAAATAAGCAGGAGAATTGTGAGAAGGTGCGTGAGCAACAGCCGGGTGCGGTGCGGCCTGCACGGCGTCGTAACCGCCCAGCAAAAAAAGTGCCGTCAGTAAAATTGTGTTTGTTTGTCTGCGAAAGAGCAGTGTGAAAATCATAGCAGCTCCCATCAATCGTTTTGCACTAGGTAGAAAAATCCCAGCCGTTGCTTGCAAAGATCACCACAAAGCAATCTTACCAAACTGATAATCCGGCAGCGGTCCAAGCAAGTCCTTACTGAACCTGCTCGGCTTTCCCTTGCCAAAAATGACCGAGCCGGAAACTGTCAGCGGGTGCATTCACTGGACTTTTGTGTCACGGCTTCGGAGTCCCACTCGCCCAGAAACTCAACCAGAACGCGCTCGCCGACTTCAGGCAGGGAGTAGAAGCCGTTGTAGGCGGTGGCTTTGCCGTGAGCATCCGGGGTCATGCCGCCGCCGTAGGGGGTGAGGGTGTGCAGCCAGGCGCGGGCACTGGACGGCTGTGGGTCTAAAGCTTCCCACTCGAACTCGACTTGAACGCGGCCCTGCTGCTGTGGGTCATGTTCGTTTGCGGTGACATGCGCCCAGACGGTGCGTGCGTGCCAGCGCGGGGGGGTGCGCTGGGGTTCCAGAGGCAGGGTCAGCGGCTGAAGCCAGAACTCCTGCACGGCGGTGGTCTGCTGTTATAGATGTTATAACGCTAACGTATTCGTGTCCAATGACCGTGGATGAGGCTCAGATAAAGGTCGTAAGTCGTAAGCAAGCCATCTTTATCCACATTGCTAGTTTGCAGGACATCGTCGCCGTTGGCTCGCTCTACCAGCACGGCCCGTCCATCTGCTTCCAGTGTGTAGCGCAGCGTGGAGTAGTCAATCGGGTCCATGCGCCAGTGCGGGTCCGAAAACTCTTGAACCCAATCCGCGTGTGACTCTGCATCCGCTTTAGCGGCGGAGTCACCATCCATGGCTGCGACATCCCGGTTGCCGGGTGCGAACAGAGCGGTGGCCTCATCAGCGTTTTTGCTGTTGAGAGCGTCGAATAAGCGCTTAATGTGGGCGTTGATGGCGGCTTTCGTCGGCGCGTCCAGCGTGATCTTGGGGGCGGTCTGCCACGCCCACAAACCAAGCGGTAGATGCGGGACATCAAAGTGGACTTCGGCCTGAACCGGAATAGGCGCATGGGCCTTAGCCGGATCCCAATGATAGGTAGCAGCAGTTCCTTGTACAGTCCGCACCCGCACGTCGAACTTGTGTCCCGGTGGCACTCCCTTTGGTGGCGGCCCGATGTGAATAGAAACCGTATTTTGCCCTTCGACAAGATAAAGGCCGAGGCGTGTGGAGCTAAAGTGGGTATTAGCATCGCCGGGGCTATGGGAGACAATCCAGTCGTTCACGCGAACGGTGTAGGCATAGGGATTTGGATCAACGTC
>CAXTRL010000400.1:0-3415 GCA_964246575.1 uncultured Armatimonadales bacterium | reverse complement strand
CAACAGTCAGCGAAAGAACAAGCAGCTTGGACCGTGCCCTGCGAAGTGCCAAAGGCGAGGGCGACGCTCTGACAGCCCAGGAAGATCGCCGGACCCGCCAAGCCGCCGCCGGTGCGGAAGAACTGGCCGCGCTTCGTGTGCAGGCGGACGCACGGGAACGGGAAGTCACCGAAGCGGCCGCCGCTCAAGCGGCGGCCGAGGCCGCGCTTGCCGCGCAAGCCCAAGTCCGGCAGGCGCTGCTTAGCGAGTCTTACGCCGCCAATGCCAAAATGCGTTCGCTGGGCGAGGCGCGGGCAAAAGCCCTGGACGCCGTGCATCAAAACGAGGTGCAGGAAGCCCGGCTTGGTACCCAGCGGGACACGCTGGCCGGGCGGCTCTGGGACGAGTATGAGATTTCGCAAGCCGACGCGCTTGCTTTAGACGAAGACCCGGAAGTCGCCGGGGGCGCGGCGGCCGAAGTCGCCCGCCTGCGCCGCGAACTGCGCGGCCTGGGCGACGTGAACCCCGCCGCCATCGCCGAATACGAGGAAGTCCGCGCCCGCCACGAGTTTCTCTTGACCCAGGCGGCTGACCTGGAAGAATCCCGCGCCAAAATCTTAGCCGCCATTCAGGAAATAGATGAAGGCACGCGCGGCGTCTTTTTGGAAACATTCCACGCCGTCGGCGCAGCGTTTGAGACCCTGTTCACGCGCCTGTTCGGCGGCGGCAAAACCGAGCTTGTCCTCACCACCCCTGGCGACATTTTAGAAACCGGCGTGGACATTTTGGTCCAGCCGCCCGGCAAAAAACGCCAAAACTTGGCCCTGCTGTCCGGCGGCGAGCGGGCGCTCACTGCCGCCGCCCTCCTGTTCGCGTTTTTGTACGTCAAGCCCAGCCCATTCTGCGTTTTGGACGAAGTGGACGCCCCCTTAGACGGCGCAAATGTCGAGCGCTTCGCCGACCTGCTGCGCGATTTCGGCCACCAAACCCAGATGATCGTCATCACCCACAACCCAACCACGATGGAAGCCGCCCCGGTCTGGTACGGCGTCACCATGTCGTCCCCCGGCACCTCCCGAGTGCTGGGAATGCAGGTGCCGGCAGCGGGATAGCTTGGCCCGCGTTTGCCGGTGCGTCTATAATTCGCAGCGCGTCTTTTTGACAAGGCAGGCCGGCATGGTGGCGCTGAGGTATGCTTTCACCTTTTCTATCTCAGCCATGCGCCGGTCGATCTGATTGATTTTCTCCAAAAATATTTCCTGCCGCTTTTCCTCGCTCAGCGTGTCCCAGTCGCGGAACAACTGCACGATCTCCGTCAGCGTAAAGCCAGCGCACTTGGAATGGGAGATAAGCCGCAGGCGTTCCAGCGCCGCCGGGCTGTAGTCTTTGTAGTTGTTGTCTCGCCGCTCCATGTGCCGCGTGTCCAGCAATCCTTTTTTCTCGTAAAAGCGGATCGTGTCGGGCGTCAGCCCTGCTTGCTGTGCCAGCTCGCTAATAAGCATCTTCTATTTGTTTTCTTTCTCCGAAAATTATTTTCTTCAACCCCTTGACATTGGAGTATGCTCCATAGTGTACCCTTCTCTTGCCGCAAAAAAGCGGCCAGAAAAAGAAGGAGAATAGATGAACAACAGCTTGCAGGGACAAGTCGCCCTCGTAACGGGCGCGTCTTCGGGCATCGGGGAAGCGACGGCGCTGGCGCTGGCCGCCGAAGGCGCCAAAGTCGCGCTGGCGGCCCGGCGCGTGGACCGTTTGGAAGCGCTGGTAGGGCGCATCACCAACGGCGGCGGCGAGGCGCTGGTGCTGGCGTGCGACGTGGCCGACGAGGCGCAGGTGAATGCCGCGGTGCAGGCCGTCCAAGAGAAATGGGGGCGACTAGACATTTTGGTCAATAATGCGGGCGTCACGGTTCTCGGCCCCGTTCTCGGTGCGGACACGAGCGAATGGATGCGGGTGTTTGACATCAACGTGCTGGGCCTGATGTATGCCACCCATGCCGCCTTGCCGTTAATGAAAGAACAAGGCGGCGGGCATATCATCAATATGTCGTCGGTTCTCGGTCGCATTTCTATTATGGGAAGCGGTGTGTATGCCGCCACGAAATGGGCTGTCGGGGCGTTTTCCGAGGCGCTGCGGCAGGAAGCGGTACATTACAAAGTCCGAGTGACGACCATTGAGCCGGGCCTGGTGTCCACGGAAATCAACGACCACATCACCGATGCGGACACAAAAGCCATGGTGGCCTCCTACACCGATTCCATCAAGACCCTGGATGCGTCGGATATCGCCGCCGCCGTGGTCTATGCCGTGACCCAGCCGGCCCATGTCAGCATCAACGAGCTGCTGGTTCGTCCCAGCCAGCAGTCGGTGTAGCCGCGCTGCATCGCGCCGCCGTTTATATCGCGCCGCCGCCGGATTGTCTATGTGACTTTGCCGGCGGCGTGCGGGATGCTCTAAAGCCGCGTTCGCGCCTTATCGCCCGTTTTTCATAACGCCCGTTTTCTTGACAAATCACTGGGGTGCTGTCCATAATAAGACTATGATGAGCAGCATTTGGCCCCTGCTGGCGACCGGGGCGCTGATGGGAATGGCCGCGCTCGGCGCGTTCTTGTGGGCCGTCAAACACGGCATCTTTGAGAACAGCGAGGACGTGAAATACACCGTGTTCCGTGATGAAGACGACGAGTAGCCTTGCCGTGAACGCCCCGCCGTGAACGCCCCGCCGTGAACGCCCCGCCGTGAACGCCCCGCCGTGAACGCCCCGCCGTGAACGGCAGGTCTGAGGGCCTTCGGCCGACCAGTCTGCGACCGGAAAGACAGAAGACCTAATCTTGTTCTTCCGCACACCGTGCGGTTGGCGTCTGCGCCCTCAGACCTGTCCTTCAGGACGGGGCTTTCTTGACAGTGTATTAAGGATCAGACCATGTCACGAACACCCAAACCAATCCTTGCCGCTTTTCTTTTCGCTGGCTTTGCGCTGATAAACGCGGCCTCGGCCCACGCCAAGCAAGACCAACTTACTTCTGGAACTCCGTTATCGGCTGCCGACAAGAAGCACCTGCTGGAAGACAATTTTGTTCTCGTCAAAACTGTATCTGCCATTCCTCCACTTGTCCAAAAGAAGATACTTGGAAGCGGAATACGAGAGGGCATGGCGGATGCGGGCCAGCCTTATCAGTCCACCGACGTACTAGAATCCAAGCCACTGCCCTTTCGGCGCCTTGTGTTTGCAGGAACATCACCAGGGTACTGTGTTGTTTACTGTGAGTGCGGAGGCTTTGCACCAAGGCAGGAAGTGTTGTTGTACCACCTGTTGCCGGGACAGGCAGTCCTTGTATGGCGAGGCGATCTGCGGGGTGACAGCCCGTACCTGACGCTGGGGCAGTTGCGAGACGCCGTGAGTAAAAGCAAACTTCCAAAAAACGCAAAATAGAAACCA
>CAXTRL010000399.1:0-3421 GCA_964246575.1 uncultured Armatimonadales bacterium | reverse complement strand
CTAGATTTTCAGCAAATAGTTGATACTTGCTGGCAACACGGAACAAATACTGACGAAAAATACTGAGAAGCGATTTGGTGTAGGAGAAACGAATTGGCGAAAGCAAAATCAGGATCACTGCTGGACCGGGAAACAGAACGCGCGGAGCCGGTCGCGCTGGACGGATTGGGAACAGAAGGGCAGGCCGAAGACATGGCGCTGCTGGACACGACTGGGCGGCAAGTCGTGGAAGCGCTCCTCAAAGACGGCGAGCAGGTAGACGTCAGCGAGCAGGACGCGGCCGGCATGGGCCATGTCAGCGAGGAATATACCGCCGACACGATCCGCCTGCTGGAAGGCGTCGAGCATGTCCGCACCCGGCCTGCCATGTACATCGGCGACACCGGTCCGAATGGCCTGCATCACCTGCTGTTTGAGGTTGTGGACAACTCTATTGACGAAGTGCTGGCGGGCCATGCGACCGAAATCTGGGTCACGCTGAACCCGGATAAGACAGTTACCGTGCGCGACAACGGGCGCGGCATCCCCGCCGACACCAACAAGCAGACCGGCCTGTCAGGCGTCGAGCTTGCCATGACCAAGCTGAACGCCGGCGGCAAGTTCGGCGGCGGCGGCTACAAAGTCTCCGGCGGCCTGCACGGCGTCGGCTTGTCCTGCGTCAACTTCCTGTCGGCCTGGTGCGAAGCCGTGGTCGAGCAGCGCGGCAAGAAATACAAGCTCCGCTGCGTTCAGGGTGTTCCTAAGCCGAAGGGCCTCAAAGAGATCGGCCCATCCGACGAGCATGGCACGACAATCACCTGGCTGGCGGACACTGAGATTTTCGGCGACTACCAATACAAGCCGGAGATTTTCGAGTCGCGCATTCGTAATACCTGCTACTTGAACCGGGAAGTCACTATTCACTTCCACGACAATCTGACCGGGGCGGAGCCTGTCACCTACCACTACCAGCGTGGCATTGCTGAGTTGGTAGACCATCTGAACGAGAACAAGAACGACACCAAGAACGAATTTGGTCCAACCATCTATTTCTTAAAGAAGCGGGATGATGTGCAGGTCGAGATCGCCCTGCAATACAACAAATCGTATTCCGAGACAGTGCTGTCGTTTGCGAACAATGTCCACACCAAAGAAGGCGGGACGCATTTGTCGGGTTTCCGCACGGCCCTGACCCGCGTGATCAACCAGTACGCCCGCAAGTCGGGGGCGCTGAAAGAGAAAGACACCAACTTGGGCGGCGACGATGTCCGCGAGGGCCTCACGGCGGTTATCTCCGTGCGCCTGTTCAAGCCGCAGTTTGAGGGCCAAACCAAAGCCAAGCTCGGCAACTCGGAAGTCGAAGGCATCGTTAACTCCATCATGGGCGAGGGCCTGACCCAGTTCCTGGAAGAAAACCCGGCGGTCGGCAAGAAGATCATCGACAAAGCCTTGACCGCTCAGCGTGCCAGAGACGCCGCCCGCAAAGCTGCCGATCTGATCAAGCGCCAGAGCAGCTTGGAAAACTCCAACCTGCCCGGCAAGCTGGCCGACTGCACCGAGCGCGACCCGAAAAAGTGTGAGCTATTTCTTGTCGAAGGCGACTCAGCCGGCGGCTCGGCAAAACAGGGCCGCGACCGGCGGTACCAGGCGATTTTGCCGCTGCGAGGTAAGATTATCAATACCAGCAAGGCCGCGCTGGACAAGACGCTGGAAAACAACGAAGTGCGGTCGCTGATTACGGCGCTCGGCATCGGCATTAAAGTAGACAGCGACGGTGACGACGAAGGCGAGTCAACTTCCAAGTTCGACATGTCCAAACTGCGCTATGACCGGATCATTATTATGACCGATGCGGACGTAGATGGGGACCATATTCGGACCCTGCTGCTGACGTTCTTTTTCAGCTACATGCAGCCGCTGATTGAGCAGGGTCATGTGTATATTGCCCAGCCGCCGCTGTATTCCATCAAGTCCGGCAAAGACACGCGCCTCTATGCCCGGTCGGAAGAAGAGCGGGACCGGATGGTCAAAGAGCTGAAGCGCAAGGACGTTCAAGTCGGACGCTTCAAGGGTCTCGGCGAGATGAACGCCCAGGAGCTGTTTGAGACCACGCTGAACATCGAGTCGCGCAGCCTGGCCCGCGTGACCCTGGAAGATGCCAACGCCGCCGCCGAGATGTTCTCTATCCTGATGAGCGACAAAGTCGAGCCGCGCAAGCAGTTCATCATCAAGTACGCCCGCGAAGTCTCCAACGTAGACTGGCACTGCTAATATGACCAAGCCCCCCCGTATTTTCCGACTCTGGCTCTCCAGAATTGGGGCGGGGGGGCTTTTTCTGTGCCTGCTCCTTTCCGGCTGTGCGCCTCGTACCGCTTCCGCCCCAAGCAACGCGGCTCAGGCGGCGACAGACAGCGCGGACATTCTCGCGCCCGGCGTTGTCCACCGAGCCATTCCCACCCGCGCTGGGGCAGGCATTGATTTAGTAGACGTTGATCTGACGCGCTCCCATTGCCGGCTGACGATTCAAACGCGCGGCATCACGCTGTCGGGCGGTCATGTGGTCGGACAGGCATGGACGCCGCACGAGTGGCTGACGCGGACGCACGGCCTCCTAGCCGTCAACGGCGGCTACTTCGGACAGGAAGACGGCGCGGGCCGCAAAGAGTTTGTCGGGCTGCTTGTCCAGCACGGTCGCGTTCGCCACGCCGCCCCGCCCTTGACCGGCTCCGGCAGCCCGACCATTCGCCAGGGCCGCTACGTCCGCAGCGCGTTCGGACTAGGGCAGAACGGCGCTCCGAGCATTCAGTGGGCCGCCACGGACAGGAGTAATCCCCAATCCGTCACCGCCTATGCCGGCCCCATGAGCCGTCAGTCCGCCGCCTGGTCCGTGTCTGACGCCGTCGGCTGCGGCCCGACTCTCATCTCTCAAAGCAGAATTGTCGTCACCCAGTATCAGGAGCGTCTGGTCAGTCCCGGCCCGGAGCCGCGCACCTTTGTCGCTTATGACGGCCTCGCCGACCACCCCAAGCACCTCGTCATCGGCATCGCCTCCGGCGCAGACTTCTCCGAGCTTGCCGCATTTATCGCCCGCTACTTTCCCCGCTATGACCATTCCCGCGCCGAAGCCGCTATGTGCCTAGACGGCGGCGCGTCTACGCAGATGACTTACGTTGTTGATGGTGCGGCGCAGTCCCCTCGCGAAACCGGCGTCACCGTTCCCGACGCGCTCGTCTTGCTGCCGGGGCGGTGAAGCGGCTTGTCAGCGCCCGCTCCTTCGGGTACAATGACGGATTGACGAAAACGGGCGGAAGACAGGAGGATGCCGATGCGCCGGTACAAAACAGTGGTCACGGATTATGAGGGAATGCAGGGCGTCTTAGACGCGCATTCAGAGCAGGGATGGGTGTTATTCTCGCTGACGCCCGATACCTGGCGGCGCTCC
>CAXTRL010000398.1:0-3425 GCA_964246575.1 uncultured Armatimonadales bacterium | reverse complement strand
CTGGCGTATGCCGGCCACTACCCGGAAGCCATTGCCAATCAAGAGCGCGGCTTTCGCATCGCCCGCCACGCCGCCTCTAACGGTCTGTTCGTCAGTTTTCTGGTTGGCTCGGCGATTGACGCTATCACACTAAACGGGATGCAAAGCATTCTCGCTCTCGCTAGGCCGAATGCAGCGCTGGATGGCCGCGCCGAGGCCGACATCCTCGCCCTGTCGCCGCTGTCGCTGAGCCATGCCTTAAGCGGCGAACCGGGCATCACGAGCAGGGAGTTTACCGCGCTCCACCAAGCCGCGCCCGCCGAAGTCGCCCAAGCGTTTCCGCAAGGCTCCCCGTTTCTTGGAACCCTTCCCGCCCCGGCGTCGGCCCGGTTCACGCTCGCCGAACAGGTGGAAGTCGGCGATCTTCTGGACGCGGCCCAGGCAGATTACTTGCAGCAAATCACCAAATTAGTTGCTGCCGCCGATTTGCCAGATGCCGAACGTGAGGCGGTCTTTGGACAAGAGGAGGCGCGTGCCTCAGTAAATCGCTACGATCCTGTTGAGGCCCTGTCGGACTTGCTGAACCCAGCCGTATACTTTAATACGTTCACGGCTTCGGCACCAACCTTTAGCAATCTTGAACAGCAGGCCGACCAGATCACGGCGCGGCGTCTGGTTACGGCGGCAGGCGCGGCGGTTCTGGCCGTCAAAGCCCAAACCGGCGCGTTTCCAAGCGCCCTGCCGCCAACGTTCACTGACCCATACACAAATAAGCCGCTTTATTACCGCCTGGAAGGCACGGATGGCTTTGTCGTCTACAGCGCCGGGCCGACCGGCATCTTTGATGGCGGCAAAGCAGGCGAAAAAGTGCCGGGGCAGGAGTCAGTCTTCCGGTATCCGCTTGTGACGGTGCCGCTGCCTGACAGTATGCTGAAATGAGGAACCCACCCCGTCACAAGTGACGACCCTCCCGAAGCGGGAAGGTGAGGAGTAAGATTGAAACGGCAGCAGAAGCAAAAAGCGCAGACATATCATTTGCTTCCTGAATTCTTAAAACTCTTTACCTTCTCGCTTCGGGAGGGTCGTCACTTGTGACGGGGTGGGTTCCTTTCCAAATATGCTAAAATGAAGCTATGGCGCAGCAATTCGAACATTCTTCGGATGACAGGGAGCTTCGGACGCAGCGGATGACCGCCGACGAGTCCCGCGCCGTCATTGACTTGTGGCAGCAGGAGCGCGTCGAGCAAACGGGCCTGACCGACCACCCCGCCGTCCCCGATGTCGCCGAAGGGCTGGACATCACCGTAGAAGATGTGCAGCGGCTATTGAAGGAAGTTCGGGGGCGGCAGGAAGAAGAACGTGCTATGGCACTGGAACGGAAACGGTCTAAAGTTCGCGTTGCCGAAGCATGTCATCAGATTGCAGAAATCCAGCGGCAGCAGCCGGTGGAACTGAACCAAATACTGCTTGGCATCCTGCTTGTCTTTATCGCAATTGTATTTGTCGCCGGCATGGACCTTCTGATCACTGCTTGGCGTCCATGACCTATCGTTGAACAAAGTAACTTATCCATGACAAACAAGCCGATTGGGGAAGTGATTGAAGCGGGGACGACGGCGTTTGTGGCGCAGTGTTTAGAAGTGCCGCGTGAGATTGTGCCGCGCCTATATGACCCGCCGCCGTTTGGCTCGTTTGTGAAGATCGGCAAGCCGATGCCGGTTCAGGAACAAAGCGCAGACATGCCGCCGCTCGGTATTGAGGCGGGCGTCGCGGACGAGGAAGACGACCCGTTTGCGCTGGCGTTTGACCCGCCGCCGATGCAGGTCAGCGCGGGATTGGGCCTGCCGCCTGCCGTGTATGCGCTGGTGTACGGGGCGAACACGGCGTCGCTGGAGCCTAATAGGCGGCCTTCGGCGCTGGGGTTTGCCGACGAAGACGAGATGCGTCTCCAGCAGCCGCAGATCTTTGAGCTTTTGCGGACGGAGTTTTCGGGACTGCTCATTGCGTATTCGGAAGGCGGCGACAAGCCCTTGCGCCGACATCTGCCGCCGCTGCCGCCGCGCATTCACAGCCGGGTCTACCCGTGCAGCCTCGAAGAAACCCGGCTGCTGACCGATGACCTCTCGTTCCTGCGCGGCCTGCTGCTGCCGTCGGGCGGCGCTTTAGCGGGGGTACCGTCGGATGAGCTGGCGGCGGCTTGCCTGCGGACGGCGCGGGAAGCGCACGCCGACGACCAGGCGTTTTTGCTTCGCGCGGGCCGGACGCTGGCGACGCTGCTGGCAACGGATTTTGAGCGCCTTCAGGCGATTTTGAGAAATGTACTTTAAGGAATGTGTTATGATGCAAAGCTGCCAGGGGCATGAGAGTGAAGAGCGTAGGAATATAGAGCGTGAGACTGAAGTCCTACGCTGTGGGGCGCAGACGCCTATACGAAGTAATGCTTTGCATAGTGTCCGCCTTCGCGGACAAAGAATAGGACATAGCACATACTCTGATCCTTCTCCACGCAGGTGGAGAATAGGCGCTTCGCCCCATAGCGTAGGACTTCAGTCTCACGCATTTTTCCTGGCGCTTTTTTTCTGCTTCCTGCCGCCCATTCACGCCCAAACGCCGCTGACTCAACCTATGTCCATTGACCGGGCGGCGGTCTACCAGAAAGCGTTGCCGTCTTATCAAGACGAGGCGTCTCAGCCGCTGGCTGTCAAGATCGCAGGAACGCAGACGCTTGGAACCACCAAGTTTGTGCGCTTCTCGTATGGCAGCACAAACAGCCAGCGCGTTCCGGCCTTGCTGTTCACCCCGGCAGGCGCGTCGGCGACCCATCCCGTACCGTGCTTGGTGATCCTGCACGGACTGGGCGGCAGCAAAGAGCTGATGGCAGGCATGGCGCTGGACGCTGCCAAAGCCGACTATGCGTCGCTGGCGATTGATGAATACGGGCAGGGGGAGCGTGGGCCGCTGAGAACCGTGCCGGGGCAGCAGGCGCAGGAACTGGCCCAAACGGTTTTGCAAACGTCGGTGGATGTCCGGCGCGGCCTGGATTATTTGGCGACGCAGCCGCAAATCAATTCCAAGCGGATCGGCCTGGCGGGCATCTCACTCGGCGCGATTATCGGCACGGTCGTGTCCGGGGTAGAGCCGCGCATCAAAGCCGTTGTGCTGATTTCCGGCGGCGGCGACTGGGGGCTGATACTCAAGACGCTGTCGTCGCGGGGCGCAGTGGTCGGCGGGCGGGACACGTCGGCGTTCAAGAACGTGGACTGGGACGCTCTGAGCGTGCGGCTGGCGCCGGAAGACCCGCTGACGTTTGCGCCCCATATCGCGCCCCGCCCGCTGCTGATGCTGGGCGGACGCAAAGACGCGACGATTGTGCCGAAAGCGCAGCAGGAGCTGTTTGACGCGGCCAACCAGCCGAAGCAGATTGTCTGGTATCCCCAGTACGGCCA
>CAXTRL010000397.1:0-3428 GCA_964246575.1 uncultured Armatimonadales bacterium | reverse complement strand
TTAAGAATTCGCAAAATCGCAGCAATCGCCGAAACGACGGCTGCGATGGTCTGCGCGATTGGTCGAGCTTTGACAAAAGCCCGTCGCAGATTTTTGGACATGGGAGATACACCTCCTTTCTGTCCTTTTAGGAAAGACAGCCCCCGTAATGGGCTGTCTTTTCTATTTTACCTCTTCCCCCGGCTGAATGCTTGCCTGCCGTTTTCCTTTCGTCGCGCAGTAGGGTATGATAGCGGCAGGCAATGATTCTTTGAGAGAAGCGATGGAAAGCGAGGGTGTCTATGACAGTACCCTTCGTATTTCCAATAGTAGGCATAATCTGCTGTCTCGGTTATAAAGGTGACTCTGATGTTGACACAATCTACGGCTTCGGCTCAAGACCAGTACGGGCAGCCGCTGGATGAGGTCACGGAACGCGGCCTTGCGATCTACGACAGCCGCCTCAAGACTCTTTTAGAATTGGAACATTGCGGCGAAGTTGTCGCCATCCATGTTGACAGCGGCGACTATGCCGTCGCGCCAAGTTCCCCGGACGCGCTGCGGGCGATGCGTCGGATTCGCCCGTCCGGCCTTCTGTTCCTGTATACTATCGGGCCTTCAACCGATTATGGCTTGGCGCGGCGCATGACGAGTCTCAGCGCCAAAGCAGGAAGCAAATGATCTACGGAGAGTTTCGCCGCCGCTTTCCGCGCATCGTGCTGTCTCTTCCCGGCTGGAACGGGCCGCTTGAAATCGAGTTTGTGGTGGACACGGCCTTTGACAGCGACCTGGCGGTTCCGCCGAATGTCGCCCGGCTGTTGGAAGCCGAACCGTCGGGCCGGCGTGGGCTTTCCCTGGCGGACGGTTCTTTGTTTACAAGCGCCGCCTACGAAATTCTGCTGGGCTGGAACGAGGAAAGCCGCTTGACGGAGGTACTGATTTTAGAAGGTAATCCCCTGCTGGGTGTGGCTTTAATGGAAGGTCTGCACCTGGGAGCGGACATGGAAACAGGCGGCGAGATTTCTTTGGAACCGCTTTAGCGGCTTTTTATGTTTCGAGACGCAGTGGGGTATGATAGCGGCAGACAGCATTAAGACGGACAGCATTCTGGGGGGCGCTTATGACGGTACTGGTGACGGGGGCTTCGGGGTTTGTCGGGCGGCATGTTTGCGCGGAGCTGATCAAGATCGGGCATCCGGTGCGGGGGCTGGCGCGGCAGGTGCCGGTCCGCAAGAACCGGGTGGATGGGGTGGAGTATCTGCGGGGCGTGGATGTGGCGGAGGCGCTGACGCTGACGCCGGAAATGTTTGCGGGCGTGGACGCGATTATCCATCTGGTCGGCATTATCCAGGAAAACCCGCGCAAGGGGCAGACGTTCCAGCGCATCCATGTGGAAGGCACCCGGAACGTGGTGGCGGAAGCGCAGCGGGCAGGCTTTGACGGGCGCTTTGTGTACCTGAGCGCGATTGGGGCGTCCCAATCTTCGCCGTCGGTGTACGCCCAGACAAAGTACCAAGCCGAGCGGATCGTGATTGGGAGCAAGCTGCCGTATACGATCTTCCGGCCTTCGCTGGTGCTGGGGGCGGACGGTGAGTTTGTGGGCCAAATGAAAGACTTGGTGCTGCACGGCGGCTTGCCTGGCAGCGCTCCGTCCCCGGTGATCCCCGTTCCCGGCACCGGCTTCAATTTGTTTCAGCCGATTTGGATTGACGACTTGACGGCCTGCGTCACCCTGTCGCTGGGCCGGGGGGACACGATTAACGAGCTGTACGAAGTCGGGGGCGGGACGCAGCTTTCGTTTAACGAGCTGATTAAAGGCTTTGCCCGTGCGCTGGGCAAGCCGAACAAGACGCTGGTGCATACGCCGCTTCCCTTGCTGTTCGCCGCCGCGACCGTGCTGGAAAAGATTTCATCCAAGCCGCCGGTGACCCGCGACCAGCTCCGCAACTTGGAGCTGGACAACATCACGACCAGCCAGGCCGTCAAGGACGTCTTTGAGATCACCCCGCAGACGTTTGACCAGATGCTTGCCAAGATTTATGGGTAAAGTCTTTCCAGCCCTCGATCATGGGGGAACCAGAGCTAGAACTGAGACTTAAGCATGGCGGCAAAGAAATCCCCTGACGAAATTTACACCGACCCGGCGCTGCGCGGGCGCTTGAAAGACGAAATCACGGCGGGCGACAAGGGCGGGCGGCCCGGCCAGTGGAGCGCCCGTAAAGCGCAGCTTTTGGTGCATGAATACGAGAAAGCCGGCGGCGGCTACAAAGAAGACAAGCAGACCGACGAACAAAAGCACCTGCACGAGTGGACAGAAGAAGAATGGACCACGGCAGACGGTAAGCCGGCAGAGCAGGAAGACGGAATGCACCGCTACCTGCCGAAAGAAGCGTGGGACAAGCTCTCGCCGAAAGAAAAAGCCGCCACGGAAGCCAAAAAGCACGAAGGGGACCAAGAAGGCCATCAGTTTGTCGCGAATACAGACGCCGCGAAAGAAGCGCGGGAAGAGTCGCAGAAGCACGATTGACAGCAAACAGCCCCGGCGACACTGTCGCCGGGGCTGTTGTTATGAGCGCCAGCAGCAGTCGGTAGACAGAGATGTACCGGGTATAATTACTGCATGGCGGACGTTACCCAATCTCTTGAAAAGTATTATGGCTACGGAGAGTTTCGGCCTCAGCAGGAAGAAGCGGTTGAGGCGGCGCTTTCGGGGCGGGACGTGCTGGTGGTCATGCCGACGGGGGCGGGCAAGTCGCTGTGTTTTCAGTTGCCTGCTGCGTTGTCGGCGGGCGTAACTTTGGTGGTCTCGCCGCTGATTGCGCTGATGCGGGACCAAGTAGATGCGCTCAATCGCCGTCCGGCATTTGCCGAGATCGGCTGCGCGTGTTTGACGTCTTTGCAGTCACCGGAAGAGCAGTATGATCTCATTCGCAAGATGAAGCAGGGGCATCTGAAGCTGGTGTATGTCGCGCCGGAGCGGTTCCGGTCGGGGGCGTTTATGGAGGCGCTGAAAAGCGTCAAAATCGCCCGGTTTGTGGTGGACGAAGCGCATTGTATTAGCGAGTGGGGCCATGACTTCCGGCCCGATTACTTAAGCCTGCGTGAAGTGGTGGAAAGTTTGGGCAATCCGCCCCTGCTGGCGGCCACGGCGACGGCGACGCGGCGGGTGCAGGAGTCGATTGCCCTCAATTTAGGGATGCGGGACCCGCTGGTGCTGGTCGGCGGCTTTAACCGGCCCAATCTGCATTTTTCGGTGCGTCGGTGCAAAAGCGACTCGGAGCGAGAAGACAAGCTCAGCCGCGCTCTGCCGAAGCTGTCGGCGCTCGGCGGCAGCGGCCTGATTTATGTGGCGACTCGCAAGCAGTGCGAGCAGGTTTTTGAGCTGGCCGGGGACGCGCTGGCGAAAGTCGGGCAGACGGCGGGGATGTACCACGCGGGGCTTGACCCAG
>CAXTRL010000396.1:0-3429 GCA_964246575.1 uncultured Armatimonadales bacterium | reverse complement strand
GCTGCTGTCGTCGCTCCGGCTGGGCGCACAATTCGTGTCCGGCGAAAAGGCACAATACACGTTTTACGAGGAAACACGCCGTCCGGCGCTGATCCGCAACAAAATACGCGAAAACAGACGTTGAAAAGATAAGCGAACTAGAAACACGGGGAGAAGCACTATTATGTGGCAGAGATTTACGGAACGCGCCCGAAAAGTCGTGTTTTATGCACAGGAAGAAGCAGGTCGGCTGGGCGAGAACTATGTGTCTACGGAGCATCTGCTTCTCGGTTTGGTGCGCGAAAACGACAGTGTCGCCGCCCGAATTTTGGACCGGATCGGCGTCAGCCTGGGCCGTATTCGCTCGGAAATCGAGCGGCAGGTGGCACGCGGCGATGGGCGCTTAGGACAGGACATGCAGCTCACGCCTCGCGCAAAGCGGGTCATTGACCTGGCTTATGATGAAGCGCGTCAGCTCAACAACAATTATATCGGCACGGAGCATCTGCTGCTGGGCTTAATCCGCGAAGGCGAAGGTCTGGCTGGGCGCGTTTTGTCCAAGCTGGGCGTGGACCTAGACCGCACCCGGCGCGAAGTCATGCACCTTCAGGAGGGCGGCGGCGAGGGCAACACGGCGACGTCCGGGTCCCGCACCCAGGCCGTCAAGACCCGCACTCCGACCTTGGATGAGTTTGGCCGCGACTTGACTGAGCTCGCCCGCAACGAAAAGCTTGACCCCGTTATTGGCCGGGCCAACGAGATTGAGCGCTGCATCCAGATTATCTCGCGCCGTATGAAGAACAACCCGTGCCTTTTAGGCGAGCCAGGCGTCGGCAAGACGGCGATTGCCGAAGGGCTGGCCCAGCGGATCATTATGGGCGACATTCCCGACTTTCTGAAAGACAAGCGCGTCATCCAGCTTGACCTGGCGGCGCTGGTCGCCGGCACCAAGTACCGAGGTGAGTTTGAAGAGCGCATGAAGCGGGTCATGGAAGAAATGCGAAAAGCGCAGGGCGAGATCATTCTCTTTATCGACGAGCTGCACACGCTGGTCGGCGCGGGCGCGGCGGAAGGCGCGATTGATGCTTCCAACATCATGAAGCCGGCGCTGGCGCGTGGCGAATTGCAGTGTATCGGCGCGACGACTCTGGACGAGTACCGCAAGTATGTGGAGCGTGACGCGGCTTTGCAGCGGCGCTTCCAAGCTATTCAGGTCAAAGAACCGTCGGTAGATGACGCGATTGAGATCCTGAAGGGTCTGCGCCCGCGCTACGAGCAGCACCACAAAGTCGAGATCACGAACGAGGCTTTAGACGCCGCCGCGCGGCTCTCTGACCGTTATATCTCGGACCGGTTCCTACCGGATAAAGCGATTGACGTGATTGACGAAGCCGCGTCGCGCGTTCGGCTACGGGGCGCAATGCCGCCACAAGATCTGCGTGACGCGAAAATTGAGTTGAACGCAATTCAAAAGGAGCTGAACGGCCTGCCGAACAACCGGCAGTACGAGAAGGCGTATGATTTGCAGGGCCGCAAGCGCGAGCTGGAAGAAAAAGTGCAGGGCCTGGAAGAAGGCTGGCAGGAAACCAAGAAGGACGCCAAGCAAACGGTGGACGAAGATGAAGTCGCAAACATCATTTTCTCCATGACCGGCATTCCGGTGGCCCGCCTCGTGGAAGCCGAGACCCAAAAGCTGTTCCGCATGGAAGAAGAGCTGCACAAGCGCATTATCGGCCAGCATGAAGCGATTGTGGCGATCTCGAAAGCCGTTCGCCGCTCCCGTTCGGGGCTGCGTGATGTCCAGCGCCCGATTGGCTCGTTTATCTTCCTCGGGCCGACCGGCGTCGGCAAGACAGAGCTTGCGCGCGCATTAGCGTCGTATCTGTTTGAGAAGGAAGACAACTTAATTCGGATTGACATGTCCGAGTACATGGAAAGCTTTGCGGTCTCGCGTCTGGTCGGAGCGCCTCCCGGATATGTTGGCTATGATGAGGGTGGTCAGTTGTCTGAAGCCGTCCGGCGCAACCCGTACTCGGTCGTTCTGCTGGACGAAATTGAGAAAGCGCACCCGGAAGTTTACAATATCCTGCTGCAAGTGATGGAAGATGGCCGTTTGACCGACTCGCATGGCCGGGTGATTGACTTCAAGAATGTCATCTTGATTATGACGTCAAACATCGGTGCCCGTTCCATTCAAGGCGAGCGAGAAATGGGCTTTGGACGCCTTGCGACCGGCCCGAAGTCGGCGGAAGAAATCTCCCGGCAGATGGACAGCATCAAGGGACGCATCACCGACGAGCTGAAGCGCGTCTTCCGGCCTGAGTTTCTGAACCGCGTGGATGAAACGATTATTTTCCACCCGCTGTCCGCCGACGAGATCAACGAAGTCGTCACGCTGATGCTGGACCGCGTTTCCAAGCAGATCGCGCAGAAGGGTATGGACTTTGAGGTCACCGATGCCGCCAAGCAGTTCTTAGCCCGCGAAGGCTTTGACCCGCAGTACGGCGCACGTCCTCTGCGCCGCGCCGTGCAGCGCCTCGTGGAAGACCCGCTGTCGGAAGAGATTCTGCTCGGCAAGTTCGATGCTAACGACACGGTTGTGGTAGATGTAGACCCAGAGCGCGGCATCACCTTCCACAAAGGCGCACCGCTGGGCCTGGAAGGGGAGCATAATCCGGTAGTGCCATCTTCGGAAGAAGCGCAGATCCCGGAAGAAGAGTTTATTGAGCCGACCGTGGCTTAGTCTATTAGAACGCGAAAGGCCCGAAGCGCTCTGCTTCGGGCCTTCTTATTTCAGGAGACCCCTGTGCCTAACACGTTAAGCAATGATGCTGTTGTTCCTGATTTTGGCCCAAACGTCCTGCTGTTTGACCCGTCGCAGCCTGCTGCCGAAATGCAAAGCCGGCTTGACGCCGTGTTCGCGCAGCAGGAAGCCAACCAGTTTGGCCCGGAGCGCTATGCGATCTTGTTCCAGCCGGGACACTACAATTTGGACGTGAACGTCGGCTTTTATACGCAGGTGCTGGGTTTGGGAGAGATGCCGGGCGACGTCGTCATCAATGGGTCCGTCCATTCGGAAGCCGACTGGCTTGGCAGCAAAAACGCGACCTGCAACTTCTGGCGCTCCTGCGAGAACCTCAGCGTGGTTCCTGCCGGCCCGGCGCCGCTGCACTGGGCCGTTTCTCAGGCAACGGCCCTGCGCCGCGTTCACATCCACGGAAATTTGGACCTCTGGGACGGCGGCTGGTCTTCCGGCGGCTTTCTCGCCGACTCCAAAATTGACGGGCAGATCAATTCCGGCTCGCAGCAGCAGTGGCTATCGCGCAATGCCGATTGGGGAAGCTGGACCGGGCATAATTGGAACATGTTGTTTGTAGGCGTCACGCGCCCGCCGGAGGGAGAGTGGCCGGACCCAGCCTACACGGTGATCGGTGAAACGCCGCGCGTTCG
>CAXTRL010000395.1:0-3434 GCA_964246575.1 uncultured Armatimonadales bacterium | reverse complement strand
GAACTTCAAACCATCAAGACGCTGGCGGCGCAAATTCGAGAAAACTCCGATGTCTTGATTTCCATCGGCATCGGCGGCTCTTATTTAGGGGCTAGGGCGGTCATTGAAGCGCTGGGGGAGGGCGACGGGCCGGAAGTGCTGTTTGCGGGGAACTCGCTGTCGGCGCATGACCACGCCAAGACGCTCAAAAAGCTGGACGGCAAGCGGTTCTCCATCAACGCCATTTCCAAGTCCGGCACGACCACCGAGCCTGCGGTCGCGTTTCGCCTGTTCCGGGACTTGCTGGAAAAGAACGTCGGCAAAGACGAAGCCAAGAAGCGCATCGTGGCAACCACCGACGCCAAGCGGGGCGCATTGAAGAAGTTCGCCGATGAAGAAGGCTACCCGTCGCTGGTCATTGCAGACAGCATCGGCGGGCGCTACTCTGTACTCTCCCCCGTGGGCCTGCTGCCCATCGCCGTCGCCGGTATCGACATTGACGCCCTGCTGGCCGGCGCAAAGGCTGTCGCCGACGCTACTTCCGAGGCCGATGTCACCAAAAACCCGGCCTACTTCTACGCCGCCGCCCGGAACCTCTTGTACCGCAAAGGCTACTCCACCGAGATTTTCGCGTCGTTCGAGCCGCGCCTGCATTACATCGCCGAATGGTGGAAGCAGCTCACGGGCGAAAGCGAAGGCAAGAGCCATATCGGTCTGTTCCCGGCCTCGGTAGACCTGACCACCGATCTGCACTCCATGGGCCAGTGGATTCAAGAAGGCCGCCGGAACATCATTGAGACGTTTATTATCCTAGACGGCGGCGAACCCAATTTGACCGTGCCGACCGCCGAAAACGACCTGGACGAGCTGGGCTACCTGCAAGGCCGTCCCCTGTCGGAAGTCAACAAAGCGGCATATGAAGCCACGTCGCTGGCCCATCGCGACGGCGGCGTCCCCAACGCCACCGTGCATCTGGCCCAGCTTGACGCCTATTCTTTGGGCGCACTCTTGTACTTCTTCGAGCGTGCCATCGCCATTTCTGGATATTTGATGGGCATTAACCCCTTCAACCAGCCGGGCGTCGAAGCCTACAAGACCAACATGTTCGCGCTTCTCGGCAAGCCCAAGTTCGAGAAAGCCACCGAAGAAGTCAAAGCCAAGCTCGCCGCCCTACCGAAAGACACAACCGTCTCGTTTCGCTAAATCACATGGCACGAAAACGGCGTACTACCGGCATTGTTTTGGCCTGCCTTCTCTTTCCGCCGCTGCTTGTCAGTGGACTGCTGAAGGCAGGCCATTACACATTTAGAACTTGGACCAATTCATCTATTCGCCCCTTCTGGTTTGCCGGACGAACCGGAGTTATTGTAAATGACGAATATACGCGGCCTATACCGGGCTTTAGTTTAGTCCTTTACAAATGCGGCATAGAGGCTTATCGCCCACAAGATGTGCCGCCGCCGCGTCAGGGTTACATCATATCAGCGCAAGTAGTAGATAGGCGAGGGCATGGAGTTTCAGAAGCAGAGCTTGAAGTCTACGATCTGTTTGGAGTATCAGCCGAAACGGAGACTGAAAATGTTTGCCTGTCAGGAGATCAAGGGATTGTTACTTACGTTGTTGCTTCAGAAGGCTTTTATAATGTCATTGTAGATCGACATGGCTACTTATCAATCAAGAAGCGGGTGCTGGTCGGGCCAAACGGCGTGTTTGTTAAGTTTGTTCTGCCTCGCGCCGTGCGCGGGGGTGCGCCTTCTCGTAAACTTCCTGCAAGCGCTCGGCGGTGATGTGGGTGTACATCTGGGTCGTGGCGACGCTGGCGTGGCCGAGCAGTTCTTGGATCAGGCGCAGGTCGGCCCCGTTGGACAGCAGATGCGTGGCGAAGGTATGGCGCAGGACATGGGGAGTGATTTTGAGGTGCGTGGAGGCTTCGGCGCAGTAGCGGTCGAAGAGCTTGCGGACGCCCCGGTCGGAGATGCGCTTGCCGTAGCGGTTGACGAACAGCGCTCCGTCATCTTCGGCGGCCTGCATCAAGAGGGCAGGGCGGCCTTTTCGCATATACCGCTGCAAGGCAAAAACGGCCTGGCGGCCCAGCAGCGTGACGCGCTCTTTGTTTCCCTTGCCAATGACCCGGATCACGCCTTCATCGTAGTCAACATCGGTGACAGACAGCGTGACGAGTTCGCCGGCCCGCATTCCCGAAGCGTATAAGGTTTCCAAAAGGGCGCGGTCGCGCAGGCCCAGCGGCTTCGCTAAATCGGGCGCAGCGAGAAGCGCGTCTATTTCATCGGGGCGCAGGAACTTCGGCAGCCGCTGCTCCTGCTTAACGCTTCTGAGGCCGGCAGCGGGGGAGCGGGCAATCAGCGAGTGCCGGGCCAAATGGGAAAAGAACGAGCGCAGGACGGCGGTCTTGCGAGCGCGGGAGGCACGGGCTAAGTTTTGGGCCTGCATGGCGGCAAGATAAGAGCGCAGAAGCGCGGCGTCTACGGCGTGGATGTCGGTGATCCCCCGAGCCGCCGCGAACTCCCCAAACTGCCGCAGGTCTTCAGCGTAGGCTTTGATCGTGTGCGGCGACGCGCCTTTGACATTTGCCTGCGCTTCTAAGAACAGGTCGCGGCAGGCTTCGATCATTGCGCCATCGGCAGCCAAGACTCCAGCGCAGACAGGCCGCGCTCGGCCAGCAGCGTGTTCTTTTCTTTTTTGTCCCGCACACGCTCCGGCAGGGGCGGCACGATGCCCCAGTTGGCGTTCATCGGCTGGAAGTCCTTGCCATCATAATGGGCCACATAATGAGCGAGAGCGCCCAGCATCGTTGTGTCGGGAAGCGTCAAAAGCGGCTGCCCCAGCAGATGCCGGGCGGCGTTGCGGCCTGCGAGGATGCCGGTCGCTGCGGACTCGACGTAGCCTTCCACGCCGGTAATCTGCCCAGCAAAGAAGACGTTCGGGTACGCTTTCATCTGAAGCGTGTCGGCTAACACTTGGGGCGACTGAATGTAAGTGTTGCGGTGGATAACCCCATACCGTACGAACTCGGCATTTTCGAGGCCGGGGATCATGCGAAAAACGCGCTTCTGGTCGCCCCATTTCATGCGGGTCTGGAAACCGACCATCGAGAACAGCGTAGCGGCCCGATTTTCCTGACGAAGCTGCAAACACGCCCACGGGCGATGCCCAGTGCGCGGGTCGGTCAGGCCGACCGGCTTCATCGGGCCGAACGACAGGGTTTTCGGGCCGCGCGACGCTAAGACTTCAATGGGCAGGCAGCCCTCAAAGTAGGGGACTTTGGCTTCATGCTCGGCCAGCGGCGCAAGCTCGGCACTCATCAGCGCTTCGTGGAACGCCTGATACTCAGCCTTAGAAAACGGGCAATTCAAGTAAGCCGCGTCGCCCTTGTCGTAGCGCGAGGCCATGAATGCAATGTCCCGGTTGATCGTAGAGGCATCAACCGTTGGTGC
>CAXTRL010000394.1:0-3439 GCA_964246575.1 uncultured Armatimonadales bacterium | reverse complement strand
GTCTGGCTGGGTTCACCGGCACGGGACGGCGCTTTGAGCGCCTCGGCGCGACCGCCGCAGACGTTCTGGTGATTGACGACTACGCGCACCATCCGACCGAAATCAAAGCGACGCTTGCCGCCGCCCGCCGGGCGTATCCAGGCCGCCGGATTGTCGCTGTCTTCCAGCCGCATCTGCCGTCCCGCACCCGCGACTTCAAGACTGAGTTCGCCGAAAGCTTTGCCGACACCGACCACGTTGTCCTGACCGACATCTTTTTGGCCCGCGAGTCGCCGATGGAAGGCGTCACCGGCGCGGGCCTTGCTGCCCTGACCGCCGACCGCCGGGGCGCGGACCATGTCACCTATGTCGCCGACAAAACGACCTTGCCCGCCCGTCTTGCCGAGATCGTCCGCCCCGGCGACCTGCTGCTGACGCTCGGCGCAGGCGACATCCGCGCGGCGGGAGAAGGACTGCTGGCATTATGACCCGCATTAAAGTGGCTGTTTTGATGGGCGGCACAAGCGCCGAGCGTGACGTGTCATTGTCTACCGGGCGTCAGATACTCAACGCGCTTGACCCAAACAAGTACACGGTCTACGCGCTGGATACGGCGTCCGGGCAGAAGTTTTTGCCGTCCGGCGTCACGCAGCCTCTCGCTTTGCTTCAGGCCGCAGACGGCACGACGGAAATCACGGCCCTGCCGCAGTTGCCGCTGGCGTCGGAAAAGCCGGACGTTGTGTTTATCGCCCTGCATGGACGGGGCGGCGAAGACGGCACGGTGCAGGGAATGCTGGAAGTTTTAGGCATTCGCTACACCGGCAGCGGCGTTCTGGCAAGCGCTCTTGCAATGGACAAAGCCATGGCAAAGCGCGTGCTGGCTGGCGTCGGCGTCCGGTCGCCGCAGGATGTGACGCTGAAACGCGGGGAAGCCCTGCCGCCCGAGACACTGCCGCTGCCGCTGATTGTCAAGCCGAACGCGCAGGGGTCTACTATCGGAATGACAATTGTGCGCGAGCAAAGTGAGATGGAAGCCGCGCTTGCAACAGCCTTTGAATATGACGACACGGTGCTGGTAGAGCAGTTCATTACGGGAACCGAGATCACGGTCCCCATTCTCGGCAACGACTCTTTGGAAATCCTGCCGATTGTGGAAATTGTCCCAAACGGCGGCTTTTACGACTACAAAGCCAAGTACACGGCGGGCGAGACCGAGGAAATCGTTCCGGCGCGTATCCCGGACACTGTCGTTGCCGAAGCGCGGCGCATTGCGGCGCTGTGCCATCAAACGCTCGGCTGCCGGGGCATGTCGCGCACGGACATGATTGTCACGGCCCAAAACGAGATTTACACGCTGGAAGTCAACACCATCCCTGGCATGACTCCGACCAGTCTGCTGCCGCGCTCGGCGGACGCGGCGGGGTACAGTTTTTCGCAGCTTTTGGACACGCTGATTGGGCTGGCTTTGGAATAAAGCCTAAAGATGCCGCCGTCAACTTCCCGCCGTAAACGACAGGTCTATAGGCGAAGCGCCAACCGCACGGTGTGCGGAAGATAAAGAATGCCGGTGGCATTTCCATACTTGTCCATACTTGTTCTTCCGGGCGCAGCCCGGTTGGCCGAAGGCCCACAGACCTGCCGTTCACGGCGGGGACTACACGGCGGATCATTTATGTCATGGTCTTAAACGGCACGGTTCTTGATTTTCGTTTGATTTCGCTTTTTCGAGATAATCCCATGCACAAACGCACTCATCTTCAAGTCACCGACGTTCAAGGGCATCAGGCCGCGAAGCGCCATCACCGGGGGCAGAAAATCCAGCGGCCTCAAACCAACCGGCGGCGGAACTGGAACAGAACACTTCAAATCTTGGCCGTCTTTCTCGCGCTGGGCGATTTAACGGCACTGGCGTTTGCGCCGGGCCTGCGCGTCACGAAAGTGCGTGTGGACGGGACACAGACGCTGACGCCGTCTCAGGTGTTTGACGAAGCGCAGGTGCCGAATCATACCAATCTCTTTTGGATGCTGCGCCAGCCGTTTGCGCGGCGGCTGGCGGCGGACCCGGTTGTGAACCATGCCGAGCGCTCGGTGCGCCTGCCGAACCTACTGGTGCTGACAGTCACCGAGCGTCAGCCTTACGCCGTTCTTGCCGCCGCGCAAAACGGAGTGCATCAGTTCTGGCTGCTGGACCACCGCGGCATTCCGTACCGCACGCTGGACAGCCCGCCGGCCCATTTGCCGATCATTGTCGCCTCCAACGCGGCCCTGCCGGCGGACGTTGTACTGGGCAAGCCGCTGGCAGTAGGATGGCTGCCGGAGTCGTATCGCCTGCTGGCGCTGGCCCGGACCGACCGGACATTAAGCGGCGCAAAAATAGCAGTTGACCAAAACCTAAATTTGTGCTTAAATAGAAAGGATATGCCGCAGATTCGATTCGGGCAATCCGACTCGCTGCCGTGGAAGATGGCGCTGGCCGACGCCGCGCTGTCGGCCTATGGCGGAGCGCTTTCTCGCCGGGCGGCGTATATTGACGTAAGCTGCCCGCAGCAGCCCGTCTGGCGTCCCCGCGTGACATCAATGACCGACACCCGCGAAAACCGTAATGAGTGAAAACCGCAACTGAGGCTGGTATGGCGCTGAACATAAATCGGGACATCAATTTGCAGCCGGAGCCAATCGGTGCCGTGCCTCAGACAGATAACGTGCCGCCGTCCGACCGCAGGGCCTGGTGGCTGACGCTGTTTTTGCTGTGCGCCATTCTCGGCGCGATGCTGGGCCTATCGGTGAGGACGCAGACGGTCAAGCAGCAGCAGGACAAAATGGCCCAACTGCAGGGCAGTGAAGTGCTGATCCGGGCGAACGCTGATTTGCAGCGCCGGGTGGCCCAGCTTCAGAAAGACAACACGCAGTTTGCGGTTTCTGCGCCGTCGGACACGGCGCGGATCAAGCTGCTGTCCAAAGACCTGGCAAACGCACAGTTTTTGGCCGGGCTGACGGATGTGAAAGGGCCAGGGGTCATCGTGACGCTCAACGACAGCCACAAGCCGTCGGTGGACATGCCCGCCGGCTTCGCGCCGCCCAACATTATCCATGATACCGACATCGGCAGCGTCGTCAACGAGCTGAAGGCTTCCGGCGCGGAGGCGATTTCCGTCAACGGCCAGCGCATTGTTGCGGTCAGCCCGATCCGGTGCGTCGGCCCGACCATCATGGTCAATTTCACCCCGCAGGCCCCGCCATTTGTCATCAAGGCCATTGGCGATCCAAAGACTTTGATGACCGGCGTGAACCTGCCCGGCGGCGTGACCAAAGGCATCGTTGACTACGATCCGGCCATGTTCACGACCCAGGTCGCTAAACAGCCTTTGCTTATTGCCGCTTACTCCGGCGCGATTGAGCCGAGGTTTGCCCGGCCCGCAGGCCAGCAGATCGCAAGCGCCGACAAGAAACCCGGAGAATA
>CAXTRL010000393.1:0-3446 GCA_964246575.1 uncultured Armatimonadales bacterium | reverse complement strand
GAAGACATTGAATACGTCACGTCCCGCGTCGGCATGTTCGGCAAAGACAACCGGGCCGGCATCGAGCGCACCCTGCACCGAATTTCCGCAATCCGCAACCGCCAGGGCAAAGTCGTCGGCCTCACCTGCCGCATTGGGCGGGCTGTTTACGGCACGATTGACATCATTCGGGACGTTGTCGAATCCGGCAAGTCCATTCTCATGCTGGGCCGGCCCGGACGCGGCAAGACCACCAAGCTGCGCGAAGTGGCCCGCGTCCTATCTGACGAGTTCAAGAAGCGCGTCATTATCGTAGACACGTCCAACGAGATCGCCGGCGACGGCGATATCCCGCATCCGGCGATTGGCCGCGCCCGACGGATGCAGGTCATTGAGCCGGACCATCAGCACGGCGTGATGATTGAAGCTGTCGAAAACCACATGCCGGAAGTCGTCGTCATTGACGAAATCGGCGTGGAGCAGGAAGCGTTCGCCGCCCGCACCATCGCCGAGCGCGGCGTTCAGCTTGTCGGCACGGCCCACGGCAATTCGCTGGAAAACCTGCTGATGAACCCGACTTTGTCGGACCTCATCGGCGGCATTCAAGCCGTCACGCTGTCCGACGAAGAAGCCAAAAAGCGCGGCACCCAGAAAACAGTCTTGGAGCGCAAAGCGCCGCCGACATTTGAAGTCATTATTGAAATCATGGAAGTGGACAAGCTCGCCATTCACCATGACGTCACGCGCACCGTAGATCGGATGCTGCGCGGCGGCCAGCCGCGCCCGGAAATCCGCGTTCGCAATGCGTCCGGCCAGGTCGAGATCATCCAAAAGTCGGACCTTGAAGCCCCGCGCCCGCCGGACCGCGACCGTACTGCATCGTTGTTTGACGATGGCACGCGCGGGCGCGGCAACTTCGGCAGCGGCGCGTCTTATACCGCCGAAGCAGCCGCCCCGGCGCGTTCTGACGTCTCGCGCCCCAGCCAGCAGCTTGAAGCGCCGTCCCGCATCGCCCCCCCCACCGCGCAGGGCGAGCCGCTGACTAGTGGCGGCCCGCCGACGCTCTCAAACGGCAAGCCGCTTCCGACAACCCTGCGCGTCTTCCCCTACGGCGTCAGCCGCAGCCGCTTGGAGCGGGCCATCCGCACCCTGCGCGTCTCGGCGTTCATCTCAAAAGACGTCAAAGACAGTGACGTGATTATCGCTCTGAAAGCCAATTACCGCAAAGAGCCGGCCAAGCTTCAGGAAGGCATCACCCGCAACCTGCCGACGTATGTGATCAAAAGCAACACGTATATTCAGATTGAAAGCGTTCTGCGCGAAATCTTCAAGATGCCGCAGGAGATTTCTGAAGAAGACATTGCCGTTTCTCACGCCGAGGAAGCCATTGAAGAGATCATGAACGACACGTCCGGCGGCCTGAACTCGCTGGAGCTTGCCCCGCAGAACTCGTTCCTGCGCCGCTTGCAGCACCAGATCGCCGAAAACTACAAGATGGTCTCCGAAAGCATCGGCCAGGAACCGAACCGCCGGGTACGCATCAGCAGGCCATAGGAAGCGCCCCCACCCCCAACCCCTCCCCCGTCGGAACGGGAGAGGGGAGCAAGAAAAGATCAACAAAGCAGAAGCTATAAAGTATTTCCTGTTTTTTCCTATATCTGCCTCCCCTCTCTCGTTCCGACGGGGGAGGGGTTGGGGGTGGGGGCTTCTCCATGTTCATCTCCTTTGAAGGTGTCGAGGGCGCGGGCAAGACCACGCAGATCGCCCGTCTTGCCGCCCGTCTCCGGGCAGAAGGCCGTCAGGACGTGCTGACGACCCGTGAGCCGGGCGACGGGCCGCTCGGCGCGGAGCTGCGCCGGCTGGCCCTGCATCCGCCGATGGGCATGGTCGTCGAGCCTCGCGCCGAGCTTCTCCTTATGATGGCCGACCGCGCCCAGCACGTCGGCCAAGTGATCCGGCCTCACCTAGAAAGCGGCGGCATTGTCCTCTGCGACCGCTACGCCGACTCCAGCCTGGCTTATCAAGGCTACGGGCGCGGCTTAGATTTAGCCGAAATCAAGCGGCTGAACGCATACGCCACGCACAGCCTGATGCCGGACCTCACTATTCTGCTGGACTTAGACCCCGCTATTGGTCTGTCCCGCCAAAGTGAGCGCAATGTCATGGAAGACGAGGCTCTGCCGTTTCACCAACGCATCCGCGCCGGGTTTCTGGCGCTGGCTGAACAAGAGCCAGACCGCTGGTGCGTGGTAGATTCGTCGCGCCCGCCGCAGATCGTTCAAAACGAGATTTGGGTGGCGGTATCAGGATTAGTTGCAGATAGCAGCGCAATTGACGAAGGCGTAAACGCCCTCGCTGGGGAGCGCAGACGCTAAGGTCCCGAGGGTAAGGAACAAGATTTCCGATTATTTTCTTTTCTCACTCTTCCGCCACGCCCTCCGGGTCTGCCAGTGCAGCAGGTGGCGGCTTGGCGCTTCGCCTCCCAGCGAGGGCGTTCACGCCCTCGTCTTTAGTTTGCAATCATCTTGCCGTTATGAAACTCATCATCGCCATTGCCCATGAGCGCGACAAGCACAAGCTCGGCGACGCGCTGCTGCAAAACGGCTTGACGTTTACAAAGCTCGGCAGCACCGGGGGCTTTCTGCGACAGGGCAACGTCACGGTGCTGATCGGCGTGGATGATGACGACACGGCGCGGGTCATGGACATCATCAAAAGCGCCTGCGGGTCCTCGGAAGCGTTTGTCAATCTGCCGAGCCAAGCCCTTCCTAATACTCCATCGCTAGGTGCCTTCGCCCCGCATCCGATCCGCGTGGAAGCCGGCGGCGCAGTCGCCTTCGTGCTGCAAGTGGACAGCTTCGAGCGGTTCTAGTAAATATGCTTCAAGACATTCTCGGACAGCCTTATGCCGTGCGCGTGCTGGAAAACGCTTTTCAGCATGACCGGCTGGCCGGCGCGTATTTATTCGTCGGCCCGGACGGCGTCGGCAAAGCGACGGCGGCGCGGCAGTTCGCCAAGATGCTCTGCGGCGCAGCGTCGGCCAGCGATAACGTCGCGCGGGCAATTGACGCCGGCAAGTCGCCGGACGTTCGCACGCTGGACCCGCCGCCGTCGCGCATCACGAGCATCGCTCAGCTTTGGCCCCGGCCCGGCCACAAAGAGCATCTGGCGGAAAACGCCATGCTGCGGGACTTGCAGTATGAGCCGATTGCCGGGCCGAAGCGCGTCTTTATTATCCACGACGCCGAAGGATTAGGGCGGGGCGGGGCGGACGCCGGGAACAGCCTGCTGAAGACGCTGGAAGAGCCGCCGCCTTACGCGCATTTTCTCCTGACGGCGGCCTCAACGGGCGGCGTCATGCCGACCATCGTGTCCCGCTGCCAGATGGTCCACTTCGGCCTGCTGCCGGCGGACTTGATTCAAGCCACGCTCCAAACACGCTTTGAGGTCGCGCCCGCACAGGCCCG
>CAXTRL010000392.1:0-3447 GCA_964246575.1 uncultured Armatimonadales bacterium | reverse complement strand
CTTGGACACGACAATGCCGAGTTTAGCGATGGACGCTAGAAACGTCTCAAACTGCGGTTCCGGGACTTTGACGATCAGCTCGCCGGATTTCATTCCGTCGGTGTCGGTGCTGAGGTTGTTTGCGGCGACGTACCCGCCGGTTTCCTGCACCATTTGGTTGAGTTTGTCCCCGGTCGCTTCCGGGTTCGGGACTTGGATGCCGATGCTGGCTTCTTTATGCACCTGCCGCAGCGAGTCCGGGTCGCCGTTGAGCAAGTTAGAAACTGCGCTGCCGTTGCCGTCAACAGTCGCAACAGGCGGCGCCCCATTTGTTGCAGAGGCACGGGAAGCTACCTTTTCACTCACGGGTGGAAGTGGGGCAGGTATATCAGGAACCGCACTTGGTGCCATCATAAGAGGCTGGGACGGGGTTTTTGCCCGTGTAGGTTCCGGGATGTCTGAGGGCATCAGCGCCGGACTAGGGTGTTCAAGTGCGCCGGCGTGATTAAGTGCGCCTGCGGGTGCGGCACTTTGCGATTGTGCGACCTGCACCGGGCGAGGGTGAGCGAGAAAAGCATTGCGGCTTGTGACCGGAGCTTGCTGGCGCAACTTCTGATACAGCGGATAAAAAATGAACCAGACGACGAGGGCGACGGCGGCGAAAGTCCAAGCGGGGAGGCGGCGGATCTTGACCGGCACTGGAAGTGCCGGCCTACTGCCGAGTGAAAGTCGCTCCGCGACTGAAGAGTCTTCAGTGCCGGAGGCACTTTCATTTGCGAGTAGCCCGGCACTTCCAGTGCTGGGTGCAGCCAAAATCTTCTCGCGCAGGCTGGGCGGCAGAGCGCCTTCGGGTTCGGACGAACGCAGGTCGTCAGTGATTTGTGTCATGGCGGCAATCTCCTTTTGGCAGGACGCGCAGTGCGTCAAGTGGCGGCGGACAGCGGTGCGGCGGAGCCAGGGCAGCTCGCCGTCGCTATAGGCTTTCAGATCGTCTTGATACTTCGTGCAGTCGTCGGTCATGGGGCGGACTCCGGGAGCCGGTCGGATTGGACATACTCGCTCAGTGACGAGCGCAGACGCCGAAAGGCGGTGGACAGTCGAGATTTCACGGTACCAATGGGGACTTGCAGCACGGCGGCGCACTCGGCATAAGTCATTTCATGCAGCTCATGGAGAATGACAACCGTGCGGTGATCGGCGGATAAGTCATCTAAAGCCGAATGAAGCTGGTCGGAAAGCTCGTGCCGGGCGGCTTCATGGACAGGGCCACGTTCGGCAGGCTCCGGCTGCTCGCGGGCATCATCGTAGGGAACTGTGATCGGGCGAGTCTTGGCGGCATGTTTCAAGCAGTGGTTCAGGGCGACGCGGTACGACCAGGTGGCCAAAGACGCCTTGCCTCGGTACGCAGGGAGGCTTTGGAACAGCGCCACAAAAATCTCTTGGGTCAAGTCTTCGGCGTCCGCTTCGCACACTGTGTAACGCCGGGCCAGGCGGTGCAGGCGCGGGCCGTGGGCATCCACGAACGCGGCCCAGGCACCGGGAGTGCCATCCGTGATTTGCCGTGCGAGTTGTTGGTCATTCTGCAAGTCTGTGCTGCCTTTGTCCGCTTCTACTTTGTTTGTTCTCCTGGGAGCGCAAAAGGTTCAAATTCGGCCAAATAAATCTCCAAAGTTATTTGATAGTTTCCCACTTGCATTTGTAGATAATTGCAGGTATCCTATGGGGCATGAAGATTACAAGTGTTCACGGACTGCTTTTATTGGTCTTTGCGGCGGCTTTGACAGGCTGCGGCTCGCACAAAACAGCCACTTCGGGCCAAGCGGTGACGTCCGGCGCAGGGGCGTCCGGCGGCGGAACGCTTCTGAACGTGTCGTATGACCCGACGCGGGAGTTTTATGCAGATTACAACACGGTATTTGCCCAATACTGGCAGGGCAAAAGCGGGCAGACAGTGACGATCAAGCAGTCGCACGGCGGCTCCGGCAAGCAGGCGCAGGCGGTTCAGAATGGGCTGGCGGCGGACGTGGTGACGCTTGGCATTTCGTCCGACATTGACGCCCTGGCGCAGTCTGGACTTGTCGCGCAAGGCTGGGAAAAGCGCCTGCCGAACAACAGCATCCCGTACACGTCCACAGTTGTCTTTTTGGTGCGCCACGGCACTCCTAAAAGCATCAAAGACTGGCCGGATTTGGTGAAGCCCGGCGTGTCCGTCATCACCCCGAACCCGAAGTCATCCAGCGGTGGGCGCTGGAGCTACCTGGCCGCTTACGGCTACGCCCTGACGAAGCCCGGCGGCAGCCCGGACACGGCCAAAGCCTACATCAGCCAGCTTTATAAAAACGTGCCGATTTTGGACTCCGGCGCACGCGGCTCCACGGTGACGTTCACCCAGCGCCATGTCGGCGACGTGCTGCTGGCCTGGGAAAACGAAGCGGAGCTGATTGCGAACACGCTTGACAAAGGCCAGTACGACATCGTGTATCCCAGTGTCAGCGTTGAAGCCTATCCGCCCGTCGCTGTTGTGGACAAAAACGTGGACGCGCACGGCACACGTCCGCTCGCCGAAGCGTACTTGCAGTATTTGTACTCGCCGGCAGGCCAGGAAATCGCCGCCAAGCATTTCTACCGGCCCCGTTTAGCCGCCGCCGCTCAGAAATACGCCGCTCAGTTTCCGGCAATCAAGACGTTCACAGTAGAAAAGATACTCGGCGGCGTCGCCGCCGCGCAGAAGAGTCAGTTCGCCGATGGCGGCGTCTTTGACCAGATTTATGTGAAGAAGTAAGAAAGTTTGACGCTATGCAAATGCCGGGGTTGTAGAAAACCCCGGCAAAGAAGCGTCCTTCGGACGAAGATGAGGACAAAAGATTGGCTTTTCCTTGTCCGAAGGACATTTCCTGCCGGGGTTTTCTACAACCCCGGTATTCCAAAAGCAAACCTATGGCCGTCGCAGTCCCCCAGCCTCCCGTGAAAGCGCAGCGAAAAACGAACCCCGCGCGGCGCATCCTGCCGGGGTTTGGGCTGTCGCTCGGCTACACGATGTTCTACTTGTGCCTGCTGGTACTGATCCCACTGTCTACGACGTTCTTCAAAGCCGCAACGCTGAGTCCGGCGAAGTTCGCGCAGGTGATTACGGACCCGCGCACCGTCGCCGCGTTCAAATTAAGCTTTGGGACATCGGCATTAGCCGCAGGGTTTAATGCGTTTGCCGGTCTGCTTGTCGCCTGGACGCTAGTACGCTACCCGTTTCCGGGACGCCGCCTGATAGACGGCCTGGTAGACCTGCCGTTTGCCCTGCCGACGGCGGTGGCCGGCATCTGCTTGTCGGCGGTTTATGCCGAAAACGGCTGGATTGGGTCACGGCTGTACCATCTGCATCTGGCGCACACGGCGCACGGATGGGCGATCACGCGCGGCAGCCACTTGGATGTGTCGTACACGCCGCTCGGCATCTTTGTCGCGCTTGTTTTT
>CAXTRL010000391.1:0-3461 GCA_964246575.1 uncultured Armatimonadales bacterium | reverse complement strand
AGCCGAAGCAAAGAACAGCCGAAGCAAAGAACAGCCGAAGCAAAGAACAGCCGAAGCAAAGAACAGCCGAAAAGAAAGGAAGCAACGTGGCGGAACCATACAAAGTTTATTTTCATTGGAAGAACGACAGTAACGGAACATTGAATGTAGTCTCCTGCGATGAGGCAAACATTCCTGGGGAAGGAATGTCTTGGGGGATGCTTGGTCACCTCGGGTCAGTGTTCACTGGCGATACGGGTCTGCATGAGGCTTGCATGACTGTTAATAAAGCGAACAAGCTTCATCTCAAAAAAGGCGGCTTCGTTTACATGGACGTGGGGTGCTGGCTGGACAACCAGCAAACATTCGGACTGATTTGCGGCGGAGATGCAGCAGTATGCGGATTTGAGTACGCGCCAGAGAAACCGGTGGCAGGCAGCGGCGGGAAAGGCCTTCTTGATCAATTCGTTCAGTCGTTAGAAGCCATTAGCATTCACTTCCGTGAAAAAATCCAATCTTCTACACCGAATCCTGACCATCTTTACCTGATCCTGCCGGACATGCACGTCCCAGATTCGCCGCCGCTGGATTATCGGAGGCCGGTCAACGACGGTCAATGGGACTCCACGCACTACGGAGCCTGGGATGTAGACCCACGCGCTTTTGATTCCCAGTCCAAGCATGACTTGTTCAATTCGCGGGCCAGCATTCCAGCCATGATCCGATTCCTGTCCCTGGTCCGAAACCCTCAATGGCAGGACAAAATCACTCTGGTACAGCTTGGAGACATGTACGAGCTTTGGGCTGGGCGTGAACGTGAATTCCTGCACACAGAACTCAACAATCCCAAAATTATCATGAAGCAGGGGGGTACTCAATGGGTAAGTGAATGGATCAGCCAAACCCATCAAAGCTGTCCTGAACTTTTCCAGGCTTTTGATCGGTGTGCCGCTCAAAATATTCCAATGCTGTTTCTGCATGGCAACCATGACAACTATCTTTCGCGCCCAGAAGTCGTAGAGGCGGCAAAAGAGGCTATCAAGAGCGACCCCCTCTCAAGAAGTAATCTGCCTACGAACGTCTACCCGCGACAAAAAGAAATAGATTATGACCATGTCTTCATTGAACACGGACAAAGGTGTGACCTGTACAACCGTGACGGTGCAACTAGTGGCTTTGACAAATGTCAAACTGCGACCGATTATCACTTCTTGAAGGCGCTTGGGCCTGTGGAAAGAGCTACCTATGTCGTAGGAGCTGCTGCCAAATGGTGCGTTCAGGGGAGGGACTTCGGCGTGTATGTGATGGGACACACGCACACCCCAGACCTCAAAAGAGTGGAAGTCTACCATCAGCGGGAAGGGACAGATTATGTATTCAGTCCCGATGGCATGGCTGTTGAGATCAAAACGGAAACACCGCTGGAAGGCACGCAATGACTACGGTCCAAGCACTGCTCGCGCCAGCCACCAGCTTCCGTGTTCTTCCTCCAGGCGCGTGTAGTCCGCCGTCAAGTTTTGTGCCGTTTCCAGGGTGATTGTGGCGGTCGTGCCTTCCAGGTGAACGGCAATGCCGCGCAGGGACCGCTCCCAGGGCAGGCGGCGGGTCTTAATTGCCGCTTCTTTGAGCGCCCACAGCAGCAGCATTCCGTCGGCGCTGTCCTCGGAGCCGAACTGTGCGGCAATCTGCTCCCGCTCGCTTTGGGTGAACACGCGGGCGCAGAGGCCGGGATGCACGGGGCGGACGCGCTGAACGTCAATCCCGGCGCTGCCTTCGGTGCGCGTGTGTGAGTAAGTCGCAACCCCTATCCCGTCACTGTGCGACAGGGACAGGGTGAGGTCCGGCAAGTCGCAGCCGGTCATGGCGGGGGCGACCCCTTCGCGCCCTACCTGCCAGTCCAGCGGGCTGAGATTAAGCTCATCCCGCAGCAGTTTTTTTGCCGCCAGCCGCCCGGCCAGCCATTCAGAGCGGCGTTTGCCGGAGTTCCACCCCAGGAAAACATTTATTTCACTTGGCGTCAGCCAGAGGTTTAGGTCTTGCGCCTGCACCCATCCAGGCTGAACAATTACTGTCTTTGGAAGCGGCATACCGTCAGTATACCGGTGTGTGCTACAATGAACTATGCTTTGCAGTAAATTGTGCTTTGCCGGGCAGCAATATGAATGCACTTCTGATCGTTAATCCGGCGGCAGGGCAGGGAAAGCCGCAGGACGCGCTTGAATCGATGCAGGCGGCGCTGGGACCGTTTGTCGGCAGTGTTTTTGTCACGCAGCAGGCAGGCGACGCCGAAGAAGCGGCCCGGCAGGCGGCGGGGCAGGGGTTTGATGCCGTGCTGGTTGCCGGCGGCGACGGCACGGTCAACGAAGCTGTGAACGGCTTGATGACCGCTGTTGGCTCGTCCGCCCCGCTGCCGCTCGGCCTGATTCCGCTGGGAACGCAGAATGTGCTGGCATCTGAAATCGGGATGCCAGCCCTAGACGATGGTTCCGGCATTGCGGCTTTGCTGCGGGCGGGCAAAACGCGGCGGCTGGACTTAGGGCAGGCAGGCACACGCTACTTCGCGCTGATGGCCGGCTTCGGTTTTGACGCGGTGGTCGTGCGCGAAGTGCTGGGGCCGATTAAGGGCCTGATCGGTCCAGCAGCCTATGCATTCGCGACGCTTGGCGCTTTGGCGAAATACCAAAGCACGGCGATTACGCTGACGCTGGACGGCGAAGAAGTGCGTTCGGAAGCGTTTCTTGTCGTGGTCGCTAATGCCGCATCGTATGCTTACCGGCAAATCAAGCTCGCGCCGTTCGCTGCGCCGGATGACGGCTGGCTGGACATCTGCGTTTTCGAGCGCTCCAAAATAGCTGGGGGAATGGACCGGATCGGCTTTGCATCCCAAATGGTATCTGTCCTGGCCCGCCGCCACCTGCGCGACCCCAGCGTGCGCTACTACCGCGCCCGGACCATTACGCTTTCGTCCCAGCCGCCGATTTCCGGCCAGGTGGATGGCGAGAGTTTCGGCCAGACGCCCGTAACTATTCGCGTGGTCCCGCACGCTTTATCCGTGTTCGTCCCGTGACGGCTTCCTATTTCAGAAAGGCTACGATCACTTTTATGTTTTCTCCCAAGCTTAATGCCAATCGGCAGTATCAAATGTATCTCAGCGGCCAGTGGCGCGACTCTGAAACTTCGTCGTTCCTGCCGAACATCAACCCCGCGCATAAGACCGAAGTGTTAGGCTATGTCCCGGAAGCTACCGACGCCGAAGTGGACGAAGCCATGCTGGCGGCGGACGCTGCCTTTCCAGCCTGGCGGGCGGTCAGCGGGAACATGAAGACGAAAATCTTCCTGCACCTGGCTCAAATCCTGTACGCCCGGTTTGAAGACTTCCAGGAAACAATGGCCCGCGAGATGGGCAAGACTTTGTTTGACAACAAGCTGGATTTAGATGAAGCCATCGGCGTGGTGGAATGCGTTGCGCCGCAGGGCTTGTC
>CAXTRL010000390.1:0-3465 GCA_964246575.1 uncultured Armatimonadales bacterium | reverse complement strand
ACCGGGTCATCCGTCCCTCACTGGTGAAAGTCGCCAAAAAGGGTTAATCCCGTCAGGGAGCAGCGGATGTCAGAAAGCACGGAATGAACGCACAGGAGCTAAGGCCACTTGGAACAGGCGATATTTTTGACGAGGGGTTTGACCTGTACAAGCGCAACTTTGTGTTTCTGCTGCTGGCGACCGCCGCCGCCGTCGTGCCGCTGGACATTGGGCTGGCGTTTTTGACCCCGCACCTTCTGCCGGCGGTGTTTGATTTGTTTGAGCTGAGTTCCAGCCAGTCCGATGCGTTCGGGGTTTGGGCTGTGACATATTTGGTCGAGCTGATCTTCTTTTTGCCGCTGTATCTTGCGGCGGTTGGGCCGGTGGCAGCGGCGGCGTCCGCGCGGTATCTGGGCCAGAATGTGACAATCGGGACCGTATTTCGGCTTTGCCTGCGCCGGTCGCCTGCCTTGCTGCTGGCCGCGCTTTTCTCAGGACTTGCGCTGGCGCTGGGTGCGGCCTTCTGCGGGGTGCTGTGGCTGGCGGCGGCGACCCAGCTTTTATTTACTCAGCAGGCGCTTCTCATGGAAGGGCTGGGGCCGGCGGCGGCGATGAGCCGCTCCGGGAAACTGGTCGGCGGCTACGGCAGCCGGGTCTTCGGCTGCCTGCTGCTGCTTGGGGGGGTGCTGTTGGTGGTCAGCCTGGGACTGCGCCTGCCGCTGTCGTATGTCGTAGACACGGTGCTTAACATCGCGCCGGGGGCGGCGTCTTTGTACGGCGGCGTGGCCGGCGGAACTGCCCAGCAGCAAGTGGTTTCACTCCTCAGCAGCGGCCTGGCGCACCTGCTGCTTATTCCCTTTATTGTGTGCGTGATTACCGTACTGTATTACGACCTGCGAATCCGCAAAGAAGGCGTTGACATTGAGTTCATGGCCCAAGATTTGAATTATCCGCCGCTGAGTGCGCTAGGACCTTATCTGCCGCCGGTGCCGACGTTTATCCCAGCGGCTTTTGGAAGACCCCCTGCGGGAAGACCCACGGCAGGGGCAGAGCTGCCGAAAGGAGAACTGCCGAAATGAAGCATATTCTCGGCATCATCGTTCTCCTTGTGCTGACGATGGGAAGAAGTTGGGCGGCGACGCCGCAGGAATATGACCGGGCGCTGGGGCAGGTGCAAGCGGCGCTGGCCCGGCAGTCGGAGGCGCTTGGGGCGCAGGTGATTTCGCCTGGCCCTTCGCCGTCCCTGGTTGCTCAGCAGGCGCTTTTGCCCATTCATGCCGTCGGATCTGCGGGGCAGGTGCCGGTTCTGGTCAACACGTCCCCGCTTGTCGCCGCCGTTGGCGCTGCCGAGGGTCTGAAAGACACCGACCAAAAGCAAAGCGCCCTTGAATCGCTCTCGCGGCAAATTGGACTGCTCCGACAAACAATGACCCAAGCGGTGCCGCAAGGAAATCCGGCGGCGGCAGTTTCGGCGGCACGCGCCGTTCTAGCTCAGCCTGAATTTGCGTCTGACCCGCCTCCGCCTCCGCCGCCGTCGGTTGCGGACAAGTTGGCAGCCTGGCTGGACAAGCTGCACCCCCCGCATTCGTCATCAACGCCGAATGTGCCGAACGCGAACCCGAAAATCATCCTCGGCATTCTGATTGCGATTGCCGCCGCTGCGTTCGCCGTTCTGGTCGCGGTGCTGGTCCAAGCGATTGGGCGGCGCGAAGCGCGAGAAAAGCCGCTGGCGCTGGACGAAGAAGAAGCCATTCTTGTGGAAGCGCGGGACACCGACAGCCTGCTGGCGCTGGCTGAGCAATCGGCGAAAGCGGGGGATCATCGCCGCGCGTTCCGGCTGGTTTACCTGGCATCTTTGGTCGCTTTGGACACAAACGGCGTGTTGCGCTTTGACCGCTCCAAGACCAACTGGGAATACCTGCGCCTCCTGCGAGCTGCGGGCCGAAGCGATATGTACGCGGCGCTGACGCCGCTGACGCGCGAGTTTGACCAAGTCTGGTACGGGTTTGCGCCTGCGGATGCATCGCAGTATGCCCGTGCGCTGGCCCAGTACCATGCCCTACAGTCTGCGCCGGCTCAGGCCGCGCCGGTGGGGGCGGCCTCCCCCTAATGCGAAATAGCCGGGACTTAATTGCCGTTCTGCTGCTGCTGGCGCTGTTTGTTGCGGCCGGCCTGCTGCTGGGCGGGCGCGGAACAAGCGCTGCCCGGCTTCCCGGCCCGGAAGCCGCTCCCAATCCTTCGTACACCAATGACCGTGCTTCCGGTTCGCGCGGGGCATTTGTTTGGGCTAAAACGCTGGGCCACGAGCCGGTCCCGTGGCGGCAAAGCTGGAGCCGGCTGTCGCCGTCGGAGCCTGGCGTTCTGCTGGTGATCGCTCCCACTGTCCAGGAAACTTTGGTTACGCTGACCGGGTCTCAGGGCCAGAGTGGGGACAAAACCGAGCTGACCGCGCGGGATGCCGACTGCCTGCGCCGCTGGCTGAACTCAGGAGGAGGGCATACGGCGATCCTGCTCTCCTCACGCCTCGGCAGCGGCAGCACGGGATCGTCTTCAAGCGATCCCTCGTCGTTCTCGGACGCGCTCGACCTGGTAATCGAGTCGGCCGCGCCGGACACGGGCCGGACCGAGTTCGCGCCGCTCCAGCCGGTTGCCGACACTCAGGGTATTCTCAGCGTTCACAGCGAGGCCGGAGCGCGGATCAAGCGCACCCGCCCCGACGGCCTGGCGCTTTTCGGGGACAGCGCCGGGCCGCTGGCGCTGGAAATCCCGGTCGGGAACGGGCGGCTGATTGCGATTGCCGATGACAAGTTGTTTTCCAACAGTCAGCTGCCGCGCTCAGAAAACGCGGTGCTGCTGGCGAACTTGCTGGCGCATTACGGCAAGCCAGGCGGGCGCGTACTGTTTGACGAATACCATCACGGCGACGTGTCGGGCGCGGAAGGCTCGGTTTGGGAAGATTTAGGCCGGCCTTTGCAGCTTGCGCTGATCCAGCTATGTTTTGCCGCGCTGGGTCTTGCCGTTTTGCTGGCGGTTCGGTTCGGCCCGCCGGTGCCGCTGGTGCGCGGCGTCGCTCGGTCGTCTTCGGATTATGTCGGTTCGCTTGCCGGCTTGTACCGACGGGCGGGCGCATCCCAAACGGCGCTGGAAACGCTGTACCGCCAGTTCCTGCGCGATATTTGCGGGCGGCTGGCGCTGCCGCCGGACGTGGACTTGGAGCGGCTTGCCGCCGTTGCCGCCCGGCGCGGCCAGATTGACAAGGACCGAATGCGCCGGCTGCTCGCCACTTGCGAGCTGCGGCTGGATGCGGGGAAAATCTCGGAAGCCGAGCTGCTGGACTTGACTCAGCAGATGGAAAGTATCAGAAAGGACATCGGCATTGCCTGAAAACGAAACAGAACCCACCCCGCTGCAAGCAGCGACCCTTCCGGAACGGGAAGGTGAAGAGGCTATCGTTCAAGACTCTGCGTCCTCCCGTTTCGGGAGGAC
>CAXTRL010000389.1:0-3466 GCA_964246575.1 uncultured Armatimonadales bacterium | reverse complement strand
GATTGACAAACTTCTGGTACTTGTCAATCACGTCCAGCGTGACCGCTTCGGCATCCTGGGGCGCATCTAAAGGCAAGTGTTCCATGCGTCTACTTTAGCGCAAGTAAGGTGGGGTTGTCAAGAGAGGGTAGGGGCAAGCCCTACTCCTACTTTGCGGCCTCTGCCGCCAGCCGGCGGGCCAGCAGGGCCATGACGGCGGCTTCTTCGGGCTTCAAGGAGTGCAGGGAGTCCGTAAGCTCTTGTTCGGTTTCTTGGCGCAGCGATTCCAGCATGGTGCCGTCCAAGTAGGTCTCAAAGACGGCGGGGTGGATGTAGGCTTTGCGGCAGACGGCAGGGGTGTTGCCGAGGCGCTGGGACACGGCTTTGATCGCCGCCGTAACATTTCGCTTGGCCTGGGTCGCGGAGCCGAAGGCTTCAAATTCCTGCAACGCAAGGGAAGCCAGCACGGTGCCGGCCCAGGTGCGGAAGTCTTTAGCAGTGAATTCCGAGCCGGCGATCTCGTGCAGGTAGGCGTTCACGTCGGCGGAGTCGATTGAGTGCAGGGTGCCGTCTTCGCCCGCATATTGAAAGACTTCCTGGCCGGGCAGATGATGGAGTTTAGCGACAATGGACGCCAGCTTTTTGTCTTTGAGATCAATCGTATGCTCTTTGCCGCTTTTGCCGACAAAGTGGAAATGCAGGGTAGACCCAGAAACTTCGACATGCTCGTTTTGGAGCGTCGTCAGGCCATAATGCTGGTTTTCTTTGGCGTACTGCTCGTTGCCGATGCGGATGAGCGTGGTTTCCAGCAGCCGAACAATGGTTGCCAAAATCTTCTCGCGCGGCATTCCATGACGGGCTAAATCGGCGTCCACGCGCTCCCGAATATGGGGCAGAGCGGCTCCAAAGTCTTTCATATGCTCAAACTTGGTTTCGTCGCGGCTTTCGCGCCAGTGCGGGTGGTAGCGGTACTGCTTGCGGCCTTTGGCATCATGGCCGGTAGCCTGCAAGTAGCCGTTTGAGGCCGTGCAAATCCAAACATCGGCATAAGCGGGCGGAATCGCAAGCGACTTGATGCGCGAAAGCGTCTTCTCGTCGTCAATCTCTTGCCCGTTAGGCGCAAAGTAGCGGAAGCTCTTGTCGCCGTCCGGCTCGCGCCGAATGCCCGGCTGGCGGTCGGAAACGTAGCGCAGTCCGGCGGCTTTAACTTCGGCCAGAGTTTCTGCTTGAGCTTCGGAAGAAGTGGAATTGGAAGCAGGGGAACTTGCGGGCTGCGTGTCGTGTTTTTTCATCGTAGGCATAAGCAATACTTACCCAGAATGACAGGCAGAAAAAGCCTGGTTGTTTTGCGTTGACAAAGTTTGTGAAAAATGCCACAATATACTTGTGAACATTACAAAGAAAGGTACATCGATGCCGCCTGTTTCTAAATCTGGTTTTTTGCTTGGAGCCTTGCTCGCCGCCGCTGCCGCCGCCGTCAAGATCGCCGTGCTGGATTCGATGGACCGCCGCGCCGGTCGTCCAATCTCCTAAACTGGGTATCAACGCTGCATGAGTGCTTCCAATCCGCCTTTACGCATCTTGGACCGTTCGCCGCGCAGCCTGCTCGTACTTCAGGGCGATGACCGCGAGACGTTCTTGCAGGGCATGGTTTCCAACGATGTTGTAAACATTCCGGCAGGTGAATCGCGTCACGCTGCGCTTCTTGACAGCACCGGCCACATTCTGGCTGACTTGCACGTTTGGGCCTGGCCCGACGCGCTTGCTGTTGAGGCTGACCCATCGTGCTTGGATGTACTGCTCACGACGTTAAACAAGTTTCTGATCATGGAAGATGTGCAGATCGCGGATTATTCTGATCAGTATGAAACACTTTCCGTTTACGGAAAAGGCGCTGGGCAAATTGATCTGCCGATCCACACCTGCGAAGTAGTTCCGGCTTCCCTGCCGATTATGCCTGGCGTGGATATTTGGTTGCCAAGTGAAAGAAACACTGCTTGGAACGCACTGCTGGCACTCGGCGCAGTTCCGTTGAGTGCCGAAGATGCCGAAGCATTGCGGATCGACGCTGGTCTCCCAAAGTGGGGAGCCGAGCTTTCGCCCGCGATTTTGCTCCCTGAAGCCGAAATGGCCGATGCTGTCTCTTACACCAAGGGCTGCTATGTCGGGCAGGAGATTGTCGCCCGCTTGTCGGCGCGAGGTCACACCAACAAAGCGCTGCGGCGGATTTTGCTGGCCGAAGACGCGCCCGTGCCGCCCGTCGGCGCGACCCTTCATGTGCCGGAAGACGGCCCGGAGCCGGGACGGGAAGTTGGAACCGTGACAAGCGCCGCCGCGTCGCCGTCGCGCGGGGGGCAGGCGATTGTGCTAGGGTATGTCCGCAAAGAATACTTCGCGCCGGGAACCGCCGTGTCGGTGCAAATCAGCCAGCCGAACGGCTTGGTGTTTTCCTACCCGGCCCTAGTGCTTTAAGGAGCCGGGGTTGTGGAAAACCCCGGCAGGAAACGTCTTTCAGACGCAGAGCAGAAAGCCCGTGCGGGGCATCTTTGTCCGAAGGACACACTCTTGCCGGGGTTTTTCACAACCCCGGTTCTTCAAGTCCCCGCTACTCGACTTGTGGCAGCTTAGGTGGCGGCTGCACCACCGGCTCTTTCGCCAGCACTACCTGAAGGCCGCAGAAGCGCTCGCGCAGGATGTTCGCAAATACGCTCAGCGCCCACTGCTCCGAGCGCTGATGGCCGACGATGACCATGCCGAGGCCAGTGTCTATGATCGCTTCTTTGGCCGGCTTCCGCATCTGCCCCGTGACATACACTTCTGCGCCGCGCTGGGACGCTTCGTGCATCAGCTCCGCCGTCATCGCTCCCACAATCGCCACTTTCGTCACTTCGTTGCGCTCGCACGTCCGCGCTTCGTCCCGCCCGCCGAATGTTTCTTTGACGGATTGATAAAACGCGCTGACCGTTTGCGGCGGCACGCGGCCCAGCATCCCCAGCGGCCTGCCCTTGCGGTAGCCCAGCGTTTCCAGATGGGTCATGCCCAGCGCCGTGGCTAAACGAAGGTTGTAGCCCAGCCCCAGCTTCTCTTCAAACGGCAGGTGCGAGGCGAGAACGCCGATGTCGTCCGGCAGCGAATCCGGCTCCAACTTGAATGATCTGTGCAGAAAAACGGCGTCCAGCTTTTCCGTTCGCGCCCAGTCTCCAATGCCTGGCCAAGCTTCCAGTGCCAAGCCCAAGCGTTGAACCGAGCGCGAGAATTGATGGCGCACCAGCGGCGCTTCGTCGGGAAACTTCGCCGTTTCCAGATATTGGTCTACAAAGTTTGCAAGGTTATTCGGGGAGATCATGCTTGGGTTGTTCCCACGCAGTCTCCGTGCTACACTTGTGCGCTTCTTTCGCTTGACTTTGCCCGCCTGAATCTGCTATAATTTCTCTAGATTTTCAGCAAATAGTTGATACTTGCTGGCAACACGGAACAAATACTGACG
>CAXTRL010000388.1:0-3467 GCA_964246575.1 uncultured Armatimonadales bacterium | reverse complement strand
TCCGTGTCGCCGAACTCTTTCAGCTCGCCGCGCAGAAAGAAGCCGGTGCGCTGGGAAACGCGAGCGGCCTGCTGCATGTTGTGGGTAACAATGATAATCGTGTAGTCGCGTTTCAAGTCTTCCATGAGCTGCTCAATGCGGAACGTCGAGTTCGGGTCAAGCGCGGAACACGGCTCGTCCATCAAGATAACTTCGGGTTCCACGGCTAAAGTCCGGGCGATGCACAGGCGCTGCTGCTGGCCGCCGGACAGGGCAAAGGCGGACGCTTTGAGCTTGTCTTTGACTTCGTCCCACAGCGCCGAGCCGCGCAGGGTGCGCTCGACGATTTCACTTAGCTTCTTGCGATTGCTCATGCCGTGAATACGCGGACCGTAGGCGATGTTGTCAAAAATGGACATTGGGAACGGGTTCGGCTTCTGAAAGACCATGCCGATGCGCTTGCGAAGGTCTACCACATCCACATGCCTGTCGTAGATATTGTCGGAGTCCACGGTGATTGTGCCGGTCAGGCGCGTGCCGTCAATCAGATCGTTCATGCGGTTCAGCGTCCGCAGAAACGTAGATTTGCCGCAGCCGGACGGCCCAATCAGGGCCGTGATCTGACGGTCGGGAACAACTAAATTAATGGATTTCAGCGCATGAAAGTCGCTGTAATAAAAGTCTACGTTGTCGGCCACGACTTTGGGCATGGTAGACACCGGCGTTTGTGCGCGGGCAAGGTCGGCGACACTGCCGGACTTCTCCGTGCCGACGCGGTTCGGTTCCAAAGAAAGCGGCTCGGTAGAATACCCTTCAGCCATGATAAGTCTCCAGTTACTTTTCTGCAATTATTTTTCGGCCATCACATTGCCGCGCGTTGCAAAGCGGGCGGCGATGCTCAAAACGAGAATCAGCGAAATGAGAACGACGGCGGCGGCCCAGGCTTGATTGTTATGATTGATGTCAACGTCCTGCGAGTAGTTGTAGATCCGCAGGGGCAGCGCGTCAATCGGGGCATTCAATGTCGGCAGATGCAGCTTGCCGCCAAGCACTGCATGGGTCGCGAAGAACTCACTGCCCAAAATCGTAAACAGCAAGGGCGCGGTTTCTCCGGCAATCCGGGCCAGCGCCAGCATGATGCCGGTGATGATGCCGCCTTTAGCGGCAGGCAGCACAACGCTCCACATGGTCCGCCAGCGGGTCGCGCCCAGGCCAAGCGAGGCTTCCCGGAGCGACAGCGGCACCAGGCGCAAAATCTCTTCCGTGGTCCGCATGACCGTCGGCACCATCAGAATGCCCAGCGCAAAGCCGCCGGCATACGCCGAAAACCCGGAGCCGCCGGTTTGATGCTTGAACGCATACTGAGCGGCGGGATACACCACGGCGGCATACGCAAAAATGCCGATGACGATGGACGGAATGCCGTTCAGAACGTCCGTAAAGAACCGGACCATGAACGCGAACCGGCCACGCGCTTCAATTTGGTAAATGCCGCCTAAGATCCCCAGCGGCAGGCCGATGACCGACGCAATCCCCAGCAGCACCAGCGTTCCAAAGATGGACTGCGACATGCCGCCTTTGCTGGTGTCAATGTTGTTTGGAAGCTGGGTGAACAAGCTGAGGTGCAGCGAGTGGAAGCCTTTAGACAACAGAAAAAACAGCACCAGGCCAAGAATGGCAATCGCCAGCGCCGCCGCCAGAATGCACAAAATCAGCATCAAGCGGTTGACGAACTTGCGCCGGGCGACATTGCCGCTGCGGGCCGGCAGCATCCGCTCTGAATTGTCTGGAGAAAGGGTCGTACTCATTGGTTTCTCTTATTTTCGGCCCTGGACATCTTTTGCCGTGTAGAACACCAGCGCCCGCGCGGCGATGTTGACAACAATCGTGACGCCGAACAGCACCAGGGCGATTTCCACCAGCGCGGACAGGTTCAATCCCGGCGTCGCTTCGTTGAACTTGTTTGCGAGAACGCTGGACATCGTGTAGCCGGACGACAGCAGGGAAAATGAAATGCCGGACGGCGTATTCGGCGCTTGGTTGCCGATCACCATCGTCACCGCCATTGTCTCGCCCAGGGCGCGTCCGAGGCCCAGCACAACCGCACCGATGATACCGGACTTAGCGTAGGGAATGACGACCCGCGCGATGGTTTCCCACTGGGTCGCGCCCAGCGCATACGAGCCTTCGCGCTGCGAGCGCGGGATGGCCCGCAGAATGTCCCGCGTCACTGCTGTAATAAACGGAATGACCATGATGGCAAGCAGAGCGCCCGCCGCCAGCATGGAATACCCCGCCGACTGCCCCTCAAACAGCCCGCCGATAATGCGCGTGTGCGGCAGCCGCGAGTTTGAGACCGGCCCGACCACGGCGACTTTCAGGAACGGGATCAAGACGAAGATGCCCCAAAGGCCGTAAATGACGCTGGGAATGGCGGCCAGAAGCTCAATCAAAAACGTCGCCGGGGTGCGAATCCAGCGCGGAGCCAGCTCGGACAAAAAAATCGCCGCACCGATGCTGACCGGGACCGCCAGCACCAGGGCGATAAACGACGAATACAGCGTCCCGAAGATAAATGACAGCGCGTGGTAGCTGTCGGTCTCCTCGTTCCAATCCGACCCGGTGACAAAGCTCCAGCCGGTGTGATGGATGGACTGCCGGCTGGCGGAAAACAACTGCCAGAAAAGCCAAAGAATGATAACAAAGATGCTAAGTGCGGCAAGGAACGTCACGGCGGAATAAATCGAGTCGCCGATGCGGGCTGCCGACGAGGCGGGCCGGACACGCTTAGGGCGAGCCTCAACCGAGACCTTTTGGGAGGCGGGAGGGGTGGCGAGAGTAACACCGGAAACGCGGTCAGCCATAAGAACTGCTCCAAAGAAAATTGCTTTTGATTCAAGAGTACCCCTGCCTCCTGCGAACTACTCGCAGAAGGCAGGGGAAAATGAAACTAGCGAATGGCGGCGACTGCGGCCAGGGCACGCTTGTCGACATTTGCCGGCAAAGGCGCGTACTGAAGGCCCGCCGCGTCTTTCTGGCCGGAAGTCAGCATCCAGTTCAGGAACTTTTTGACGGCCGGCTTGGTGCCATCGCGGTAAACCAGCAGAAACGTGAAGCCGGTGATCGGGTAGCCGCCCGGCGCTTCCGTGTTGGTAATCACTTTGCGGAAGTCGGGGGGCAGGGTCACGCCGGACGCGGCGAGGGTTGTGGTCTCAACGCTAGGGTAGATGTACTTGCCTTTGGCGTTGCGAACGGCAGCGTAGAAAATGTGGTTGGTGACCGCATAGCTCAGCTCAATGTAGCCGATGCCGCCTTCGTTCTGCTTGATAAGCTGGGCGACGCCCTGGTTGCCCTTGCCGCCGAGGCCGACGGGCCAGTGGACTGATTTGCCTGCGCCGACTTCGGTCTTCCACGACGGGCTGACTTCAGTCAGGTAGGTTGTGAAGATGTTTGTCGTGCCGGAACCGTCCGAGCGGTGCGCGGTAAAG
>CAXTRL010000387.1:0-3468 GCA_964246575.1 uncultured Armatimonadales bacterium | reverse complement strand
CGCCCTGGCCGTTGCCCTGGCCGGTCATGCAGCCGTAGCCGCAGTGGGGCTTGCCCGCTTTGCCGAGCGCCAGCATCAAATTGATGAACGCCAGCGTGTTGTCCACGCCTTTGGACTGCTGGCCGGTGCCTCGCGCGGACAGGGCCATCGCGGTCCCGGCTTCGCCGAGCAGATGCGCGGCTTTGACGATGTCTTTGGCCGGGACGCCCGTGATGCGCTCCACACGGTCAGGCCAGAACGACTGGATCACGCGCCGAACTTGGTCCCACCCGGTCGTGCGGGACGCAATAAACTCATGGTCCAAGAGGCCGTCGGCGGCGGCGACATGGAGCAGGCCGCTAGCAAGCGCGAGATCCGTGCCGGGGGTCAGCGGCAGATGCAGCGTCGCCTGCGCCGCCGTCGGAGTTCGGCGCGGGTCGGCGACTATTAAGGCGCCCCCATTTTCCCGCTGCCGCTCGAAATACTGCATGATCGGCGGCATGGTCTCAGCCGGGTTGCCGCCGACCAGTAAAATCGCTTCCGCGCCCGGAATGTCTTCTAGTGGGAACGGCAGCCCCCGGTCCAGACCGTAGGCTTTAATGCTGGCGACGGCCTCGGACGCCATGCAAAAGCGCCCATTGTAATCAATGTGCGGCGTCTTCAAAGCGACGCGGGCGAACTTGCCGAGCCAGTACGCTTTTTCGTTGGTTAGGCCGCCGCCGCCGAAGATGCCGACGGAGTCGCGTCCGTAGATCTTTTGCGACGCCGTAATGCCTGCCGCAACTCGGTCCAGCGCTTCGTCCCAGGTCGCGGGCCGCAGCGGGCCGTCTTTTGCGCCGCGCACCAGCGGCGCAGTCAGGCGGTCCGGGTGGGGCAGCAAATCGGTGGAAGTCCAGCCTTTTTGGCACAGCCCGCCTTTGTTGGTAGGAAAGTCCTTGCGCGGCTGAACGGCAAGAAGCCCTTGCGCGTCCGGCACTAGGTTCATGCCGCATTGCAGCGCACAATACGGACAATGCGTGGCAGTTGCATTCTTCATGCGTCAATGCTTTCTTCTAAAATGCCGACATCCAGGACTACTGCGCCGTTTAAGCCGCGCGGCGCGGCGAGGCCGACTTCCATTTTTGAGCCTGCCGGGTACGTCTCGGTAATGGACAGCGGCACATGAAAATCGGCTTTCGGGCCGACTGGAAAGTACCGAACCGGCAGGCAGTTGATGCAAAGCGCCAAATAAATCAGGTCATCGGAAAGGTTACCGGCCCGGAAGTAGATCACCTCCGCTTTCATGCCTTTGGGAACAACGTAGCAAAGCGCGTCATGGAGCGGCCCGACATCAAAAAACCCGCGTCCAGCAAAGGGATACACGCCCTGCAAGAAGCGCGGCGTCGCCAGCCCAAGCCGGGTCAGCCGCTGCTGCCGGGTTTCAGTGGTCATGGGGTCGGTAGCGGCGATATCGGGCGAGTTTCGGCTGAAATGACTCATAGCTCGGACGCTGCTTTCTTGAAAATGAAAGAAAAGGCGTCATCGCCGGAAGGAGCCACGGTGCGGTGTGGTGAACGTAGCAATAAGTCTTGAGGGGAAAGCCGCCGCGTCAGTGCGGAGTGGCTTTGTAGTGTTATCATAACAGAAGAATGTTTCAGGAATGTTTCCGATTGAGGGTTTGATTGAAAGATTTATATAAATAAATTGGCAATTACGGCTGCAATTTTTGCTGGGGGCCAAAGCCGCCGCATGGGAACCGACAAGGCTGCGCTGGAAGTCGATGGGGCAACGCTGCTGGCACGCGCCGTGCAAGCCGCCCTGGCGGCAAATCTGCCGGTGCTGGTCGTGGGCCGCGCCCGGCCTGCCGCTTGGCCTTTAGAAGCGGTGGAGTTCGCCGAAGATGCCGAGCCGGGTCTTGGCCCGCTAGGCGGCCTTGCAACGGCGCTCCGTCGCCACGCCGACGTGCTGGCGCTGGCCTGCGACCTGCCGCTGCTGACGCCGGACAGCGTAAGTTGGCTGGGGGCGCAAGGAATGCAGATGCAGGCAGGGCAGGGGAACGAACATGGGCTTGTCGTCGTCAACGACGGGAAGTGGGAGCCGCTGTTCTCGATTTACCGGCCTTCATGCCTGCCGCTGATTGAAGCGCGGCTGGCCGAAGGCAGGCGCTCGCTGCACGGCCTGATTGAAGCCGGGCGATTTGCGTTTGCAGACGCGCCGGACTGGGTCGCCGCGCAGCTTGTCAATGTCAACACCCCGGAGCAGTGGCAGGCGCTTCAAGAGAACATCAAACACTAGAAACACAGGTACAATCATCTTATGAACAAATTTACGCTTTTGCCGCTGGCCGCCCTGGCCCTCACGGCCTCATCGGCTTCGGCCACCCTGATCCCCGCCCCGAATTATCATCTGCTGCAAAAAGTGACGCTCGGCGGCGAAGGCGGCTGGGACTATTTGACCGTAGACCCGGATGCCCGGCGGCTGTATATCAGCCGGGGCAGTCATGTCATGGTTGTAGACGCCGATTCCTACAAAGTCGTCGGTGACATCCCGAACACCAACGGCGTTCACGGCATCGCCATTGCATCCAGCCTCGGCAAAGGCTTTATCAGTGATGGGCGCGACAACGCCGTCACGATTTTTGACCTCAAGACGCTGAAGACTCTGGGGACGGTTCCGGTCGGCACCGGGCCGGACTGCATTGTGTACGAGCCGAAGACCCAGCGCGTGTTCACATTCAACGGGCGCAGCAGCGACGCGACAGCGGTAGATGCCAAAACCGGCAAAGTTGTCGGCACGATCCCGCTCGGCGGACGGCCTGAGTTTGCCGCCGTAGACGGCGCGGGCATGGTCTACGACAACTTAGAAAGCACCAGCGAAGTGGTCGCCATTGATGCGAACACGCTGGCAATCAAGCATCGCTGGTCCGTGGCCCCCGCCGAAAGCCCGTCGGGCCTGGCGATAGACACAAAGAACCGCGCGTTGTTCTCTGTCTGCGACGGCGGCAAGATGGCTGTTTCCAATGCGGACACCGGCAAAGTGACCATCGCGCCCATCGGCAACGGGCCGGACGCGGCAGCGTTTGACCCTGGTACCGGCCTTGCCTTCAGCTCAAACGGCCAGGACGGAACGCTGACGGTTTTGCAGGATCATCAACTGCGCCTTACCACGCTTGGCGAGCCAACTGCTATTAATAGCTGCGCGGCCCTGCAAACCGTGCCGACGCAGGCCGGGGCGAGGACAATGGCGCTGGACACCAAGACGCACCGGGTCTTTCTTGTCACGGCGACGCCGGACCTGACCAATCCCGGCGAAGGCCGCCGCCGCAATTATGTTCCCGGCTCGTTTACTCTGCTGGTCGTCGGGCCGTAAGTCTGCCCCTTCCCCCTGCTTTGGAAAGCCAAAAGCAGGTGGCCTCCCAAATTTCTTGACAAAGCGCCCGGTTTGTGGTACGTTGAATAGTAGGCCGGCTTGCTGTTTTCCCGGCGTACCCATTACCGCCGCCAAAAGCAG
>CAXTRL010000386.1:0-3480 GCA_964246575.1 uncultured Armatimonadales bacterium | reverse complement strand
TTTCGCCGCTGCCGCGCCGCCGGTGTTGTCGGCTTCTTCATACGCAACCCCAACAAAGACCAGCCCGGCGCTGTCCGACGCCGGCTGGGCCAGCCCCGTCGCCGCGACGGCCAGCAGGCCGCCTTTGCGGACATGCACCCCCGCACCCAGCGGATACAGGACCAGAACGCCATCCTTGCGCCTGGCATCATAGGAACTTGACACAGTCATCAGCATTTTCCTTTCTATTCGCGTAAGCAGTATTGCCCTGGCCGGCAGTCTGGGAGAGCTTGGGACTACTGCCGACCAGGAGCAAAAGTAGTATACACCTGTTGCAAGTGATTGTCAAGAGATTTGTAGAAACTTGTCTACTTATTTTTGCACACGCGAGAGCTGACAATAACTATGGGAAACTCCCTGCTATGTATGGTAAGATAAGTCGTGATTTCTCTTTGCTTGCCTGCACTTCGGAGAAACGAAAAGCAGAAAACGAAAGCAAGATAAGACCGCATTTATGACGAACTCTAGTGATCGCTCTTCTGCCGACAAGTTTTTCCCCTGGCGTCTGGAAAATACGCTTGCCGCCGGCTTCTTTCTGATTATCCTGCTCGGCTTGCTCGGCTATTTTCAAACCGTGCGGGCCATGCAGGATTCGGCTCGGCGCACCCATCAAATGGAAGCGCGTGTGGATTCGTGCATTTCACTTGCCAAAGACGTCACCCTGCATTCTCACGACACGTCTTTTTTCACCCAGTCTTATGTTTACACCGGCAATCCCGGCGACAGCGACCAAAAGTGGGCGGAGCAGGAAGGCACACGAGCCGGGTTCAACAGCCTGGACGCCCAGCTCAGGCTGCTCCCCGGCAGCGACGCCCTTCAAGCCGAATGCGCCGCCGCTGAGCTACAGAACAAGGAAATTTGCGAGCCGCAAGAGCTTCTCGAAATGCGGCTGGCAAGGGATGGCCGCCGGCTTGAAGCCCGGAACCTGCTGCAAACTCAAGGGACCGCCGGACGCGACAACTTGGAAATCCAGCTTGACGATCTTGCCGGCGTGAACCCGACCCAGGACCCGGATGCCCCCCCGCGCGGGCTAATCGCTTATCGCCTCAAGGCCCAAGCCGCCGAAAACAAAACGAACTACCGGATGCTCTTGATTGGCGAAGCCATTCAAGCGGCAATTTTGCTGCTTTCCCTGCTGATCGCCGTTGCCGTCATCCGCAGTGTTTCCGCCAACATTCGCACGGTTCTTCATGCCCAGGAAGACCTGCATGAAAGCGAAGCGCGGTACCGGATTCTCTTTGAGGGCAATCCCCATTCCATTTGGGTCTTTGATCAAAAGTCGCTGCGCTTCCTGGCGGTCAACGAGGCCGCCCTCCAAAACTATGGTTACACACGCGAAGAATTTTTGGAAATGAAGTACGGTAGCTTCCGCGCCGACGGCGAAGCCCCGGCGTTTGACTTGTCCGGCGGCGAGTTCGTCACCAGAACGCTCAGCGCCGGGGAGCGGCGGCACAAAAAGAAAGACGGCAGCATCATTTGGGTGGAAGTTGTTCTGCATCCGCTTCTTTGGAAAGGATACGAAGCCTGCATGGCCGTTGTGCAGGACGTTACCGCCCGGCGTGAAGCCGAAGCCAGCGTGAACCGGCTGGCCGCTATTGTCAGCTCTTCCCATGACTCCATTGTCGGCTGGAACGCCGACATGCAAATCACAAGCTGGAACCCCGGCGCGGAGCGGCTGTTTGGCTGGGCGGAAGCCGAAATGCTGGGCAGCTCGATCCTGACGCTGGTCCCGGACGAATGCCGACCGGAAACCGACAGCGTCTACGCAAACCTGGCGGCAGGGCAGTCTGTTGAGCTGCCGGACACGCTGCGGCTGCACAAAAATGGCCGCCGCCTGGAAGTCTGGGTCAGCACTTCGCCGATTGTGGACGCTTCCGGCGCAGTCGCCGGCGCGTCCACCATCACGCGCGACATTTCCGAGCAGAAGAAAACGCAGGCGCTGGTCCGCTGGCAGGCATACAACGATCCGCTTACCTGCCTGCCGAACCGGGCCTTCTTCCAGCAGGCGCTGGAAGACGCAATCGGGTGCGGCAAGCCGTTCAGTGTCCTGTTTGTAGATTTAGACCAGTTCAAGCACGTCAACGACAGCCTGGGCCATGCCGCCGGCGACCGGATGCTTCAAGAAGTCACCGCCCGGTTTGAGCGCTGCCTGGAACGCACGGATCTTCTGGCACGCATGGGCGGCGATGAGTTCACGCTGCTTCTTTTGGCAGAAGCCGGCCAGACGGACGAAAAGCAAGCGGACGAAAAGGCGGAAGCGCTGCTCCAGTCTTTGTTCCAGCCGTTGTTTATTGAAGGCCATGAGCTGCATGTCGCCGCTTCCGTCGGCATTAGCCACTTCCCAGACCATGCCGCAGACGCCGAAACGCTGCTCAAATGCGCCGATCTTGCCATGTATCATGCCAAGGAAAGCGGGCGGGGACAATGGCAGGAGTTCAGCCCGGCGATGACGAAAGCCGCCCGTGAGCGTCTGACCCTGGAAAGCAGTCTGCGAAAAGCCATTGAGCGGAGCGAGCTGATTTTGCTGTATCAGCCGCAGGTTTCCCTGGAAACCGGCGAAGTCATCGGCAGCGAAGCCCTGGTCCGCTGGCAGCACCCGGAGCTTGGCTTGGTTTCGCCTTCCCGGTTTATTCCTTTGGCGGAAGAAACCGGCCTGATCGTGCCGCTTGGAGAATGGGTGCTGCGGACCGCCTGCCGCCAGGCCGCCCAGTGGGAGCGCGAGGGAACACCGCTGCGCCAGGCGGTTAATGTGTCGGCTCGGCAGCTCGGCGAGCGCGATCTGGCCCGAACCGTGGAGCGCATTCTCGGTGAAACCGGCCTCAGCCCGCATCTTTTAGACTTGGAACTGACCGAAAGCTCCCTAGTGGCCCAGGGCGAAGCGGCTGAAACCTGCCTTGCCGCATTGCGGGCGCTTGGCGTCCGCATTTCAGTGGACGATTTTGGGACCGGCTACTCGTCGCTTGCTTATCTGCGCCGCTTTCCGCTGGATGTGCTGAAAGTGGATCGCTCGTTTGTTCAGGGACTGACTGGTCGGGATCTGAGCGAAAGGGGCAAAGCAGCCCGGCAGGATCAAGCCGTCGTGCGGGCCATTATTGACATGGCGCACGCGCTGGATTTGGAAGTCATTGCGGAAGGAGTGGAAACATTCGACCAGCGCGAAGCCCTGCGGCAGATGGAGTGCGACTCGATACAGGGGTTCTTGTTCAGCCCGCCGGTGACGCCGGAGCGCCTGGAAGCGCTGCTGCCGCTGCGCCGCCTGTTAGCCCAAGCGGCTTAGAATCAAGACGGCTGCGGCTTATTCTTGCCAAGCATGGCGCTCGACCAAAACTCCATCCCGGTAAAGCGATACCGCCTGCACCTGGTAATCTCCGTCGGCAAGATCTGGCCGGGACAGCAGCACTCGGACGCTCTGATGTGGGTAGTTGTAATAAAGCAGCAGCA
>CAXTRL010000385.1:0-3485 GCA_964246575.1 uncultured Armatimonadales bacterium | reverse complement strand
TTTGTCCCGGCAGGCAGGTACGGGTTAAAAAATGTTTCCACACGAAACGCCATCAGAACCTTCTTTCTAAACAGCAAGCAGGGCTACGGTGATATTGTCGCGCCCGCCTTTAGACAGGGCGTAGTTTATCAGCAAACGGCAAATCGCCAGGGCATCGCTTCCCGCCGGCACCCTACGCACCAGTTCCGCTACCTGCTCAGTTTGCGGTGCGTAGTTCCACAGCCCGTCAGAGCAAAGCAGCAGCCAGCCGGACGCAGTCATCGGCACAGTGATCACCGTCGGCTCCGGCGCGTCCCCGTTCAGCAGCCCCAAGCAGCGCGTAATCGCATGGGCTTCCGGCGCACGGAGCGCTTCGGCTTCGGACATCTCCCCGGCATCCACCACGGCGTTGACCCATGAGTGGTCATGGGTCAGCAAACGGGACTCCGTGGGGCCAATCCAATATGCCCGGCTGTCCCCCAGCCAGCCCAGAGTCGCAAGCCCACCGCGCACAAGGGCCGCAACAAGCGTTGCGCCCGGCGGTTCCTTCGGCTGGTCCGGGTCATACGGCACAGTGCAGGCGGCTTCGTGCGCCGCTAAAATTGCAGCTTTCATCGCCGCCGCTGCATCCGGGCTGTTGTCGCGCAGCGCCGCTTCCAGCACTGTGCGGGCAGTTTGCGCCGCCGTTTCGGACGCTTCCTCGGACCGCTGGGCGCTGGAAACGCCGTCGGAGACGATTAGGACCGAACCGACGCCCGGCACATCGGCCAGCGCCAGTGCATCTTCATTGATCGCATGACGCTTGCCCCGGTCGGTCATGCCGGCAAAGCCCGGCGTCAGCAGGAGTTCCACATGGTCACGCGGCAGCGGTTTTCGCGCCTCCGGCCAGCGCAGGCCGCAGACCGAGCAGTAGCCGTCACTGCCCTTCGCTTCAGGCCCCGCGCCGCAGCGGCAGCGTTCCCCCGGCGCAGCAGCGGCGAGCGTTGGCGCGAGGCTTGCGCCGCAGGCTTCGCAGAACCGCGCTTCTTCCGGCGCTGCCGCCCCGCATTTCGGACAGGTCATTAGTCTACTTCTCCATTCGTCAACGGGCAGCCTAAATAACAGGTGGACAGATAGACGGCATCGCACCCGGCGTTGAAATGCCGGGCACTCATAAGGTTAAAACAGCGTCCGGGGCCGGACTTCGTTGGCCTGGTCCACAAATGCAATCCGCTCTTCCGGCGTCTTCGCGTACCGGGCGCAGGCGCGAAGCTCGCGCTCGGCCCCTGACCGCACGGCGGCGGGCTGGAACTGTTGGCCTAATATGCGCCGATCCGGCGCAGGCGCAACCGATTTGGCGTCAAGCTGGGCCACCGCCGCCAGCAAAACACGCGCCGCCAGCGAGTGCCGGGTGAACCCATCCAAATCCAGCGCGGCAACGGCGTCACCCGCATGCACGAGGTCATCCGCCGTCGGCTGGGACGGCTGGGACCGAATCAGGCACCGGGCCAGCGCCATCTGCGCCGCCGTGTACAGGCCCGACGACGGTGGGACGCGCCCGAAGGCTTCCACGGCTCCCGCCCGGTCCCCCGCCGCCGCCCGGCAGCGGGCCAGGCCGAACGCCGCGCTGGTGAACGACGGATCGGTTTGGGACACCCGCTGGTACAGCGCAGTCGCCGCAGCCGGGTTTCCTGCAATCTCAGACGCCAGCGCGGAAGCCAGCTTGGGCGCGACTTCGCCCGGCACTTCGGCATACACCTGGTTGAACGCAGCGGCGGCGTCCTGCGCTTTGCCCTGCGCCAGCCGCAGGCGGCCCCGATACCAGAAAATGCGCCAGTCAAAGGGGTCCGACGCTTGAAGCTGGGTCAGCACCGTGTCGGCTTCGTCCAGTTCTCCGTTTTGCGTGAGGTATTCGGTGAGGCGCAGCGGAGCTTCGCTGGATTCCGGGAACGTCTCGGCGGCGGACCGCAGCAGGGCCAGCTTGGCGGTTCCCGCCGACGCTCCGGCGGACAAAATCGCGTTCGCAGCTTGGTCCAGCGGGTCCACTTTCAGAATTGGCAGGGCGCTGGCCCAATCGGCGGCAGCGTCTACATCCTGCACCGACGATGCCATCTCGCCGCTGAAATGGGCGCTTTCCGCCGGGCGCGGGGCGCTGTGGGACGCGACAATCTCGCGCAGGACACCGAGAAGCTGATCCGCCGTTTCATCAGCGGTCTGGAACCGATCGTCAGGGTTCTCGCGGGTGGCTTTGAGCAAAAATCGGTACAGCGAGTCGTGCTGGGCGAACAAAGGCTGCTCGGCGGGAGTCGGCAGCGAGTGCAGAAACTGGCCCTGGAACTTGAAATCCATCAGCAGCACGGCCAGCGTTCGCCCGACGGTGTAGAGGTCGGACACAAACGACGGCCCCTGGTCGGCTTCCGGGGCCGTATAACCTTTGGTGCCGTAAATGTCGCCGTCCAAGTCGTCTACGCGCCGGACGCCGCCCATGTCAATCAGCTTGACGTCGTCTTCTTCCAGCATGAAGTTGTCGGGCTTGAAGTCGCAGTAAACCAAGCCCATGCGCTCCAAATACGCGAACGCCGGCAGAATCGCGTAAATATACGCAATGGCTTCTTCCGGCGGCAGCGGCCCGCGCTCTTGCCGGATCGCTTTAAGCGTTTTACCGCCGACATACTCCATGACGATGTAGCCTTCAGTACCTTGAGTCACGAAGTTGTAGATGTTGACGATCTTGCCGTTCTTGACGGCGGCCAGGAACTGACGCTCAGCAATTGCGGCCTGGGCGCTCGCCTCATCTTTGGAGTTAAGCAAGCCTTTCAGCACCACCCAGCGTGACAGCGTCTTGTCCCAGCCCAAATAAATCCAGCCGAGGCCGCCGAACGCCATCGCGCCTTTGACTTCGTACTGCCCCGCCACGGTGTCGCCGGGCCTGAGCGTCGGCACAAACGAGTATTCATGCCCGCACATCGGGCAGAAGCCCTTTTCATGGCTCAGCTTCGCCCCGCAGAAGTTGCAGAACCGCTTGCGGTCCGGCACCACCGGATCGGCCATCAACGATTGCAGCGGGTCCAGCGAGACGACCGGCGGCAGGGCGACAAGCCCCGCGCCAAGCTGACGCCGGGTGCTGACCCGCCCTGTCCGCGCCGACGACCGCCCGGTGCGTCCTGACCCGGTCCGCCCGGACCCCATTGATGATCCCGTAGAACTACCCGCGACGCCGCTGATGCCCGACGCGCTGCGAATTGAAGACCGGGCCGACGCCGCGCCCAGCCCCGCCGTGCCGGACGGCGCCGCCGACGCGGCTTTTGCGACCAGCGAGTGACCCGCCGGAGCGCGTCCGCAATCCTCGCACACCCCGTCTACAATTTTGCCGCCGCACCCCGGCCTTTGACACTGATCTTCACTCATAATTATTTACTCATCTCATTGTGACACGAGACGCGCAAAAAAGTTGCACCGGCTTAACGGGACGCCAGCCGCCGCTCGTATTCCGCCACCAGCGCCGACGCGCGGCCTAGCGGCGTCGG
>CAXTRL010000384.1:0-3497 GCA_964246575.1 uncultured Armatimonadales bacterium | reverse complement strand
GGCTTGCTTGGTACACTAAGGCAGGAGCATCCCTATGAGCTTGGAACCGAAACAAGAGCCGGAAACGCCGCGCACCGGAAAATACTGCCCGCGCTGCCGCGCCATGGCCCCGCGTGACCAAACCGTGTGCCGCCAATGCGGCCATCACTTCCGCACCGGCACGGACAGGCAGGAGCCGGCACAGAGCGCAGCCCCCGACCCGCTGCACCGGACCATGCAGTTTGTTCTGCCGCCGCTGCGTCCGCACCCCGCGCCGGCTGCCTCGGCCCCGCTGCCGGTGCGCCTGGCCGCTTCGTCGCCTCGCCGCGTTCTGGCTGCCGGGCTTGCTGCGCTGCTGCTGTGCGTCGGGGCGTTCTTTCTGTGGCAACATTTGCGCCGCCCAGCCCTGCCGGACACGCCGGTCGGCGTTTGGGAAACCACGCTGCACGGGAAAGCCTCCGCCAATGCGCACTTGGAGTTCCAATTCCAGCCCGGCGGCACCGGAAAGTTCTCCTGGCAGGAGTCCGGCTCGGCCGCGCTGTTCGGGCAAACGCCGCTGCGCTGGACGCTGAACCCCAGCGGTACGCTTGCGCTTTCTCTGACCCCTCCCAGAACTGGGGACCCGGTTTCGCAGACGCTAGCCGGCATCTTCAGCAGCCATGCCTGGCCCTGGCATGTGGAGCGGACACCGCGCCGCCTTTATCTCGGCACACTTGTTTTTTCGGAGAAACCATGACTATACGCTTTGAGCCTGTTGTTTGCGCTCTGCTTTTGCTTTGTTCCTCAGCGTTTGCCGCCGACGCTCCCGGCGGCGGGTCTTCAAATGCCGCTCCGACCAAAAAGGCGGCGGCAAAGCGCGTCGCGAAAGTTACAATCACAATTGGAAACGAAGCAGCCGGGGCCAACAACGCTGTCACTCCTGACCGGCCCGGCTTCACGAACGGCAGCGATGTGGTCCCGAAAGGCCGCGTTCAAGTGGAAGGCGGGTTCACGCGCAACGTCTACTCCGCAGGCAGCGGCGGCGGACACGCCACCGACGGCCCCGAAACACTGATTCGCACCGGCCTCAGCGACACCACCGAGCTGCGTATCACCCTACCCAACTACATCTGGCCGTCCGGCACCAGCGGCTTCAGCGACGGCGCTTTGGGCATCCGCTACAAGTTCTACCAAAGCAAGGACGGCAACACGAAGTTTGCGTTTACCCCTACCCTCTCAGTCCCCATCAAATCCGCCGTCACCACTTCCGGCCATGTGGATCCGACGTTCCTGTTGAGCGGCCAGACCACGTCCGGCGCACGCTGGGGCATCTCGTCTAATCTGATTCTTTCTTATCCGACCCAGAACGGCGGGCGGCTGGCAAACTACACGGCAACGGCGCAGGTCACTTATGCCCTCAGCGGCCCGCTGTCCGTCTTCGGCGACGTGTATGACAACGCCGTCTCCGGCAGCCTGCCGACGCCGATTGCCGACGCCGGGTTCACCTACAAAGTCGCCCCTAACGCCCAATTGGACATTGAAACCGGGCGCGGCCTCGGCGGCACGGCCCCGACCCAGTTCTACGGCGGCGGCGTCGCGGTACGGTTTTAGATAGAGAGTTGTTAGTGGCAGAAGATACGACAGGCGACGAGGGAAATCCTGCATTGGGAACCATGCTACTAGGAACCATGTCCTGAAGGACACGGCTATTGGGCGCGGACGCCACGAAGTACCGCTTCACGGCACTGGGAACAAACGTATTTTCCTAACCCCGCGAAGCGGTGTTTTGTAGCGTCCGCGCTCAATAGCCGTGCCATTTATGGCATGGTTCCCAATAGCTTCTGATGGAGCTGACACTATGAACGACGAAATTAACAAAATCTTAGAAGACCACATTTGGCCGCCGCCTCCCACGTTCCGGCCAAACCTCAGCAAACCCACTCGTTTGCTCCCGCCGCTGTGGGTTAATTTGGCAATTGCTATGGGATGTGGGCTGATTTCTGGCAGCCTTCGCGCCTGGCATCTTTGGCACACTCATCGCAATATAGATTGGCTAGGGGATGTGGCTTCCAACGGGTTTATTGTGCTCTTTATCAATATCATAGGACAGATGGTTCTAAGATATTTGAGCGTGCGTCAAAGCAGGGACAGCAATGTTCTTTAGATCAAGAAGTTTGGAGAAACGCCGGTGATACTTGTGGCAAGCGCGAATGGGGATGTGGGCATGGAAGCGGGCATGGACATCCTGCGGCGCGGCGGGTCGGCGTTGGACGCCGTGGAAGCGGCCTGCCGGGTGGTGGAAGACAACCCTGAAGACCATTCGGTCGGGACCGGCGGGTATCCGAACGCAAGCGGTGAGGTGGAACTCGACGCCTCGCTGATGGAAGGCACGACGCGGCGGGCCGGAGCGGTCGCGGCGCTCAAGAATTACCCGAACCCGATTTCCATTGCCCGCGCCGTGATGGAGCGTCTGCCGCGCCATGTGCTGCTGACAGGGGACGGGGCGGCACAGTTTGCCGCTGCCGAAGGCTTTACGACGCGGGACCTGCTGACGCCCCCAGCGGCGGAAGCGTTTCGGCAGAAGAAGTTTACACTGTTCGGGGAAGAATATGCGTTTGACGGCAATGCCGTCAGCCGGGTCACGAAGCTGCCGACAGAAGACGGGTCCCAAAATTACGGTACGGTCAACTTTTTAGCTTTAGACGGCGACAACAGAATAGCATCGGCGGTCAGTACGTCCGGGTGGGCGTTTAAGCATCCGGGCCGGGTCGGCGACTCGCCGCTGATTGGCGCGGGGAACTACTGCGATGACCGGTACGGCGCGTGCGCCTGCACCGGGCTGGGCGAATGGGCGATCCGGGCAGGGACGGCGCGGGCCGTGGTGCTGGCGATGCAGATGGGCCTGGGCCTGGAAGCCGCCTGCGAGCTGGCGTTCCGGGACCTTACGCTCATCCCAGTCGCGCCGCCGGTGGACCCGGCGATGAGCCTGGTCGCGCTGAGCCGGGACGGCGCCCACGCCGGCTGCTCGACGATGCCGGGCCGGACGTATGTTTGGCAGACCGATGCCATGACGCAGTTTGAGACGCAGGAGCGTATTCAGCTTCAGTAAAGATCTTTTATGAACACTCGCCCGGTTGCCGCTTCGCTTTTTGTCATGTTCTGCCTGCTGCTGTGCGGGCTGATTTTGCGGCGGCAGATCGCCGCCCATCCCCTGCGGCCGGACACCGGGCAGCGTTCCGGCGCTGGCCCGTATTTTCCCGCCGATTTGAGATGGTCGGCGGCATCACCGGCAGGCACACGCGCAGGGCAGGCGGTCCTCCGGGACTATTTGACGGCCCTGCACAATGGGGATGCCGAAAAAGCGGCGGCCGGCCGAAGTTCCTGGCTGCGGCAAAGATTCAACAGCCCGGAACTGTTTTTGCTGGCTGTCAAGGGCCGTTTCCCGGAACTGACCACCTGGCGCCGCCTCGCGTTCGGCCCGATCTCGACCGACAGCACCGGGCAGTACACGCGGGCGCTGGTGCGGCTGGACGAAAACG
>CAXTRL010000383.1:0-3497 GCA_964246575.1 uncultured Armatimonadales bacterium | reverse complement strand
TTGTCCAGCTTGGCTGCATCATTATCTTGCTTCGACGTTTATGAGATGGCTTCTAAGCAAATAGAATATACCATATGGTGCAAGAATTGAGGCAGACTCAAAAAGAAAAAGCCCCGCGCCGGATGGCGCAGGGCTGTTTTGTTGCCATGCTTATACGGCGGCGGGGCGGGGCTGGAGGGTGTCGAGAAGATGGCCGGCTTGGGCGATGGTGTCTTCTTCGAGAAGCTGGCGCAGGACGTAGGGCAGGATGCCGCCGCTTTGGTAGTAGTCCACTTCAATGGGGGTGTCGATGCGAAGAGTCAGCGGGACTTCTTCGGTGCCGCCATTGGCACGGCGGATGACCAGTTGGACGTCCATTTGGGGCTGAAGGCCCTGGGCGTAGCCGCGCAGCTCGAAGGTTTCGGTGCCGTCGAGGCCGAGCGTTTGGGCGTTGACGCCTTCTTTGAACTGGCAGGGCAGGACGCCCATGCCGACTAGATTGGAGCGGTGGATGCGCTCAAACGACTGGGCGATGACGGCTTTGACGCCCAAAAGATTGGTTCCTTTGGCGGCCCAGTCGCGGGACGAGCCGGTGCCGTATTCCTGCCCGGCGAAGATCATCAGCGGGACGCCCAAATCACGGTAGATGAGGGAAGCGTCGTAGATGCTCATTTCTTCGCCGACGGGCTGGTAGACGGTCATGCCGCCGACCGTGCCGGGGACCATCAGGTTCTGGATGCGGACATTGGCGAAGGTGCCGCGCATCATAATCCGGTGGTTGCCCCGGCGCGAGCCGTAGGAATTGAAGTCTTCTTCGGGGACTCCTTTTTGCTGCAAGTACAGGCCCGCCGGCGATGTCGGCTTGATTGCGCCCGCCGGGCTGATATGGTCGGTCGTGACCGAGTCGCCGAAAATGGCAAGCGGACGTGCGCCGACAATTTCTTTGGCGGGCGTCGCGGTCATGCTGAACTTGTCGAAGTAGGGCGGCTCCCGGATATAGGTAGACGACGCATCCCATTCATAGACGCTGCCGAGAGAGGAAGGGATCTCCTGCCAAAGCGGGTTCTGCTCGGCGAAGTCCTTGTACAAGCGCCGGTAGACATCCGGGTCATTGGCGGCGGATAGCATTTCGGCGATCTCGGCAGTCGTCGGCCAGAGGTCTTTTAAATAGACATCGGCGTTGAACTTGTCTTTGCCGATGGGGTCCGAATTCATGTCAATGTCCACGGTCCCCGCCAGCGCGAACGCGACGACGAGGGGAGGGGACATCAAGAAGTTTGCGCGGACATTTTGATGCACGCGGGCCTCAAAGTTGCGGTTGCCCGAAAGCACCGACGCCACGACAAGATCGTTTTGGGTGACGGTTTTTTCCAAAGTCGGCTCGAGTGGCCCGGAGTTGCCGATACAGGTGGTACAGCCGTAGCCGACGGTCTGGAAGCCCAATCTATCTAAGTAGCGGGTCAGGCCTGTCTTGTCCAGGTATTCGGTGACGACGCGGGACCCCGGCGCGAGCGACGTTTTGACGGTCGGGCGGACGGTCATGCCGCGCTCGGACGCTTTCTTGGCGACAAGCCCCGCCGCCAGCATCAAAGAGGGATTGGCAGTGTTGGTGCAGCTTGTGATAGCGGCGATCACGATGTCGCCGTGAGACAATTCTACCATCGCCTGCGGGAACTCGCCGAGCGGCACGTCTTCCACGCGGTCGGGAGTCGGGCGGTTTTGCATCATTTCGATTTCGGTCAGCGCACTGGTATCCTGAGTGGTTTCCAGAGCGTTGATCTCGACTTCCGGCTGCGTTTCCGTTGCCTGCTCGCCGCCGCCGGAGATCGGCTTGGTGTTGTGGCTCATGCCGGTCATAATCACGAACTTTTTGTTCAGATCCGCCAGCGACTTGTTGTACGCCGCCGGGTTCAGCAGCAGCTCATTAAATTTGGACTTGATTTCCGGCAGCTCAATCCGGTCTTGGGGGCGCTTCGGCCCGGCAACGCTAGGGTGAACTGTCGCCAAATCCAGCTCTAAAAGCTGTGAATACTGGATCTCGCCTGCTGCCGGCATCCCAAACAATCCCTGCGCCTTGAAATACTGGCGGAAGGCGTCTACTTGATCGTCGGTCCGGCCTGTTGCAGCCAGGTACTTGCACGACTCTTCGTCCACCGGGAAAAAGCCCATCGTCGCGCCATATTCCGGGGCCATGTTCGCGATGGTCGCCCGGTCGGTCAGCCCCAAAGACGCTGCGCCTTCGCCGTGGAACTCGACAAATTTGCCGACGACTTTGGCTTTTCGCAGCATCTCGGTGATGGTCAGAACGAGGTCAGTCGCCGTGACCCCAGCGGTCAGCGCCCCCGACAGATGGACGCCGACCACGTCCGGCGTCAGGAAGTAGACGGGCTGGCCGAGCATTCCGGCCTCGGCTTCAATGCCGCCGACGCCCCAGCCGACGATGCCGAGGCCGTTGATCATGGTCGTGTGCGAGTCCGTCCCAACCAGCGTGTCCGGGTAAAAGACATCTTCTTTGGACAGCACGCCTTTGGCAAGATATTCCAAATTGACCTGGTGAATAATGCCGATGCCGGGAGGCACGACCGAGAAGCCGTTGAACGCCTGCATTCCCCACTTCAAAAATTGGTAGCGGGCGCGGTTACGCTTGAACTCCATTTCCATGTTGAGCTGCAAAGCGTTTTCAAGCTCCGAGTAGTCCACTTGGACCGAATGGTCTACCACCAAGTCCACGGGGACCAGCGGTTCGATCATGCCGGGGTCGCGCCCCATCCGCTCGACGGCGGTCCGCATCGCCGCTAAATCTACCAGCAGCGGGACGCCGGTAAAGTCCTGCAAAACGACGCGGGCGACGACGAACGGCACTTCGGCGGTCCGCTCGGCGTTCGGCTGCCAGTTCGCAAGCTCGCAGATGTCCGCTTCCCGGACTCGTTTCTTGTCGTAGTTACGAAGAACCGATTCCAGCACGATCCGCAGGCACACGGGCAGCTTCGAGATAGGGCCGACTTCGGCCTTTTCCAATTGCGGCAGCGAATAAAACTGCCCTGTTTTCCCGCCGCCGTAGGTGAACGATTGCAGAGTATCAAAGAGTGAGTGCATTTCTGCCATTGGTGAATGACCTTCTTTTAATTTTTTATCTGCTTTTAGTATATCGGCGTCAGGGCAGAAGTGTCAAGCAATTATGGCTTTTGTATTGCAATGCACTCGAAAAGCCATATAATCGGCGAGAAAACGCCCCGGCAGGTTCTTCCTGCCGGGGCAAACAAGCCGAGGATGCTTAATGCAGCAATTCCAGCCCGCTGAGCTTGGCGTTGTCCTTGACCGAGGTGAACACCACCGTCACCTTGCCGCTGCTGTCCGCCGTCACCGGCACTGTCTCCACCACCGCCTTGTTCTTGCCGCCCGCCGCCGCGAAGATGTCGAAGTTTGTCAACGCTGGGCTGCCGTTGACCGACACGTTGAAGATGCGCTGGCCTGCTGCCGTCCAGTAGATTTCGGCGAAGTGCAGGCGCAGGGAGTAG
>CAXTRL010000382.1:0-3500 GCA_964246575.1 uncultured Armatimonadales bacterium | reverse complement strand
GGCGAAGGCCGGGAAAAGCTGTTTATCCCGGAGCCGCGCACGGACTTTATTTTTCCGGTGATCGCCGAAGAATGGGGGCTGATCGGCACTCTCCTGCTGGTGCTGCTGTTTGTGTGCGTTGCCGCGCGGGGCCTGGCGATTGCATACAGCACGCGGGACCCGTTCGGGGCTTTGCTTGCGGCAGGAATCACGGCGCTGATTAGCGTCCAGGCGCTGATCAACATGGCGGTGGCGACGGCGTCTATTCCCGACACTGGCGTCCCGCTGCCGTTTATCTCTTACGGCGGCTCGTCGCTGGTCTTGATGCTCTTGGGGATCGGCATTCTGCTGAACATTTCCAGCCATCCTGACGGTCCCGACGGCCCGCAGAAGGATGTGACCCCGCCGAACGAAGACGATTGGAACCGCCGCTGGGACCGCGCCAGCGCCACACCCGCGATTGTCCCGCGTTCTTCTTCGTCCGTGCGCCGCTTGGGCCGGTCCCGGCTGGACCCTTCGCGCTCTGACAAGGGCGCGTTCAAAGACTGATGCAAACTGTTAAAATCCTGGTGACGGGCGGCGGGACCGGGGGCCATGTCAGTCCGGCGCTGGCGACTATTCAGGCGGTGCAGGCGTTGGCCGTGGGTGCCAACTGGACGCCGGAGTTCCGGTATGTCGGCAGCCGCAATGGCGTGGAGCAAGGGCTGGTGGAAGCGGCGGGCATTCCATTTGTCGGCGTTCAAAGCGGCAAGCTGCGGCGGGCGGCGACGGTGCGCGGCTTGCTGACAACCAAGAACTTGTCGGACGCCCTGCGGGTTCCGGTCGGCATTGGTCAAGCCATCAGCGAAGTCAGACAATTTGCGCCGGATGTCGTGCTGGCGACCGGCGGCTATGTGTCCGTGCCGCCGGTTGTCGCCGCTGGGCTGCTGCGCCGGCCCGTGCTGATCCATGAACAAACAGTGCAAATTGGCCTTGCCAACAAGATCGCCGCCCGGTTTGCGACACGCATCGCACTGACGTTTGAGGGCGCGGCGTCGGAGCTGCCGCCGAGCCTGCGCCGCAAGACATTCGTGACGGGGAACCCAGTCCGGCAGGCGATCTTCGGCGGCGACAAAGCGCGAGCCGTGGAGCGCTTCGGGTTTGACCCGGCGGAGAACCAACTGCCGACGATTTATGTCACCGGCGGGGCGCTGGGGGCAAAAAGCATCAATGCTGCTGTGGAAGCTGTTTTGCCGGTGCTGCTGCAAAGCTGCCGGGTGGTTCATCAATGCGGGCGATCTGATGGCGAGCATTTTGCGGCCGTGCAGGCGAGTTTGCCTCCACTGTTGCATCGGCATTATTTTGCGGTGCCGTTTGTTGGGGATGAAATCGCGGATGTGTTTGCGCTCTGCGACTTGATTGTCGGACGCAGCGGCGCGGGAACGGTGACGGAAGCGGCGGCCCTGGGCAGGCCCGCGCTGTTTATTCCGCTGGTCCCCACCGGCGGCGATGAGCAGACCCGCAACGCCAAGCGTTCAGTAGACGCCGGGGCGGCGACGATTTTGCCAAGCCGCGACTTGACCGGCCCGCGCCTGCTGGCCGAAACGCAAACGCTGCTAGCGGACCCGGCGCGATTGTCGGCAATGGGACAGGCCGCTTTGACGCTGGCGACGCCGAACGCGGCGTCGGATTTAGCGTCGGCGCTTCTGGCGCTGGGGGGAATAACCGCATATGCCTCCGCCTAAGAGAATGAACGCCATTGGTAAAGCGGCTTATCAAAAAAGCTCTCATAATATGTTATCAGCAACCCCTCAGCTTCAGCTTGAAACCCTTTTTGTCTTAAACGACCGGGGGCGGATTGTCTCAACCCGTGAGCCGCAGCCTAGCCCTGGTCCGGCGTTCATACTGATTCGTGCAGCCGCGAGTCTTGCCTGGGCAGTGCGGGATGATGTCGCTGATGCGGTGGCCGCTGAACTCGGCGATTCGGCGCGGCAAGAGCCTCTTTCCCTTTATCGGGAGCCGCCGGTCTACGCCCGCCGCTACAAAGCCTTGCTGCCTGGGCGCGTTCATTGGGGACCGGCGTTCGAGTTCCCGGAGTCAACCGAGAATTTTCTTGACGTGGTGAATGTCTGCGATGAAGCGCCGCTGCAACAGCACTTCTCTGGCTGGGTCGCAGGCGAGATTGAAGCTGGTCGTTCGCCGGTAGTGGCGGTGCCGGTAGAAGGTCATCCGGTAAGTGTTTGCTTCTGCGCCCGTCAGTCGGCCGTTGCCGCCGAAGCGGGCCTGGAAACAGCGCCGGCTTTTCGTGGCCGCGGATACGCGCCGCGTGCGACGGCGGCGTGGGGTGCGGCTGTGCTGGCATCGGGCCGTGTCCCCTTATACAGCACTGCCTGGGATAACCTGTCCTCGCTGGCAGTGGCCCGAAAGATGGGTCTGAGAATTTATGCTACGGATTGGAGCATCGAGGGGACTGACTAAATGGCAGGTCATCTTAAGGTACAATCCGTAAGCAGTACGAGGACGTACAAAACTTTCAGGGAGTGTGGGAATATCGTGAGCGAGTGCATCCATTTTGTCGGGATCGGTGGGGCGGGAATGAGCGGGCTGGCACGGGTGCTGGCCCGGCAGGGAACGCACGTCACCGGCTCGGACCTGCGGGAGTCGCCGACGCTGGCGGCTTTGCGGCAGGAGTCGGGCATTCGGGCGGAAGCCGGACACATAGCTGCCAACCTGAACGGCGCAACTCTGGTGGTTGCGTCTGCCGCCGTCAAGCGCGACAACCCGGAAATGGCGGCGGCGCGGGAACGCGGCATCCCGGTGATTTCCCGTGCGGAGATGCTGGGCCGGCTGATGGCGCGTTACCCCCGTTCGGTGGCGATTACGGGAACGCACGGCAAGACGACGACTACGGGCATGACGGCGCTGGTGCTGGAAGCGGGCGATTTGGACCCAACCGTGCTGATTGGCGGCGACCTGCCTGCCTACGGCGGCAACGCGCGGCTCGGCGGCAGTGATGTGTTTCTGGCGGAAGCCTGCGAAGCGTATGATTCGTTTTTGGACTTGAACCCGCAAGTCGCCGTCGTCACGAACATTGAAGCCGATCATTTAGATTACTACGGCGATTTGCCGAACGTCCTGCGCTCGTTCCGCAAGTTCCTGTCCCAAGTGACGGGAGCTGTGATTGTGCATGGCTCCGATCCGAACATTCAAGCGGTGCTTGCGGAAGGGGCGGGACGCCTGCCAACCATTGTTACTTATGCCGCTGACGGCAGCGAAGCCGCGCTGACGGCGCGAGACATTGTGCTGGACAGCGCGACTCCGAGCTACACGGCGCTTTGGCACGGCAAGCTGCTGGGCCGGGTGCAGCTTCAAGTGCCGGGACTGCACACGGTCACCAATTCGCTGGCGGCAGTCGCAGTCGGCCTGACGCTTGGTGTTTCGTTTGACCAAATCGCGGCGGGTCTGGCTGGGTTCACCGGCACGGGACGGCGCTTTGAGCGCCTCGGCGCGACCGACACAGACGTGCTGGTGATTGACGACTA
>CAXTRL010000381.1:682-3501 GCA_964246575.1 uncultured Armatimonadales bacterium | reverse complement strand
TCGTTTGGCCCGCGCTGGCTGCCGCTGGTGATTATTGCGGTTCTGCTGGTTCCCACGTTAATCTCGCGCCGGCGGGGCCATCATACGATCAACCGGGTGCTGGGACTGGGGGTTGCGGGCATTGAGACGTTCTTTCTTGTTGCCTCGCTCTTTAAATTGGTCCACACGCTGCTGGAGCCGCACAACGGCGCGAGTACGCTGTCGCCGGTGCGGCTGCTGATCTCCGCCGGGGCGCTTTGGTTCACCAACGTGCTGGTGTTCGCCTTGTGGTACTGGCACCTGGACGCCGGCGGGCCGCATCAGCGCGACAAGGCTGCCAAGTATTCGTCGGACTCGTTCTTGTTCCCGCAGATGACCATGAGCAGCCATCAGCTTGCGGACTGCGGGCAGGCGACATGGTCGCCAAGCTTTGTAGACTATGTGTTCCTGGCGTTCAACACCAGCACCGCGCTTTCGCCCGCCGACACGGCGGTTTTGTCGCGCTGGGCCAAGCTGCTGATGATGATCCAAGCCGTGATCTCCCTGACCGTCATCGCCGTTCTCGCCGCCCGCGCCATTAACACGCTAAGTTAGGGAAACAATTTATGCCGGACGAGATCGAAGTGCCGCTGGAAAACGTGCAGGACCATATCGCGGATGCGCACGAAAAAGCGCATGGGGCGCATGACGGCGGCAAGCACGAAGACGACGCAAAAGATGACGTAAAAAAGCAGCACGAAAGCTGGACGCGGTTTATCGCGGTGGCGACCGCGCTGCTGGCGGTGGCCGCCGCAATTGGTTCGCTGCGGGCGGGCCTTCTGGTCAACGAGGCCCTGCTGAGCAAGAACGACGAAATCAGCCTCAGAACGCAGGCCACCGACCAGTGGAATTACTACCAGTCCAAAAGCATCAAAGGCGTGGTGTATGCGACAACTGCCCTCCTTCTGCCGCCGGGGTCGCCGCTGGCGCAGAAGGGTCAAAAAGAAGCCGCCCGCTATGCCCGTGAGCAGGGCGCGATTCAGGCCAAAGCCACCGGCCTGGAAGAGAATGCCGACAAAAAAGACAGGGAGTCCGACGAAGACATGCACCACCATCACATCTTTGCGCTGTCGGTGTCGCTCTGCCAGATCGCCATTGCCTTGTCCGCCATTGCCGCCCTGACCCGCAGCCGCCGGGTCTGGTTCTTCAGCCTTGCCGCCGGGCTTGCCGGCGTCGCGGCCCTCATCGGCGGCTTCTGCGGCTTTGTCCTGCCGTTTGCGTTTTAGGAAATGGCCCCTCAGCCCCTAATTATAGGGGAGTCAGAGTAGGAAGAGTAGGAACAGAAAAAGCGGGAGAAATGCTGTGCATTTCTCCCGCGTTTGAGTTCTGAGCAGGTTAGCCTTCCCAGAAGATACTAGCCTTCCCAGAAGATGCGGCGGCGTAAGCGCGGCTGGACTTGTGTCCAGCGGGTGTGGATCTTCGGCATTTGCGTTTGCTCCTTGAGGGGCTTGCCAGAGCAAGCTATTCCCCGGTAATCGCTGCCGAATTCAGATCCACGGCGGTGGTGCTGCTGCTCCACATGGCCCGGTCGCCCCAAACGCTGCTGCTCCACATGGCCCGTGAGGCGCTGACCGTGCTGCTGCTCCACATGGCCCGGCTTGGGGTGAAAGTGAGGTTGCTGCTCCACATCGCCCGGCTGGCGTCAATGCTGCTGCTGCTCCACATGGCGCGGCTGCTCCACATGGCCCGCATATCAACGATGCCGGTGCCCCACAGGCTGCTGCTCCACATCGCCCGGCTTAGGTCAACCGTCAGGCTGCCGTCGCTGTTGACGATTAATGCCGGGCTGGCGGCGGGTCCCGTAGCGACCGTCGTCGAAGCAAGGGCCGCCGGAATGTTCAGGTAGCCGGCCCCGTAAGTCAGCGGGTCGGCGGTGCCGTCTGCCGCGTACATTTTGTCGGCGGACAGCATCAGGCGGGCCTTGATGGTGTCCGGGGTCAAGTTCGGGTTCGCTTGCAGCAACAGCGCGGCTGCCCCGGCCACGACCGGAGAAGCCATCGAAGTTCCAGACAACTGGAAGTAATCGTTGGACACCGCCGTAGTGCTGAGGACGTACTGGTAAAGCGACTGCGGAATGTCGTTCGTGCCGCCCGCGTAGTTGTCCAGCGAGCTGTTGTTGGCATCCAGCGAGATCACCTTGTTGCCCGCCGCGATGATGTCCGGCTTCATCACGAGGTCCAGGCGGGACGGTCCCCGGCTGGAATACGTCGCGATTTTGTCGTCGGCCCGGATGCCGTCCATGTTCTTGGTTGCGCCGACGGTGATCACATAAGGATCGTTGCCGGGCGATTGAATGGAGCCGTAAGCGGTTCCCCAGCCTTCATTGTCCAGGCCCGGCGTGTTGACCGTGCCGTTGACCCGGCCTTCGTTGCCTGCCGCGCAGACCACGACAATGCCAGCCTTGTACAAAGCTTCGACCGCCTGGCAGATTGGGTCGGTGGTGTAGCTTTCGCCGACCGGGTGGCCGAGCGACAAGTTCACGACCCGGATGGGAGCCGCCGGGTTGTCGTTTTTGTGCTGGAGGACCCATTGCAGCCCGGCCAAAACCGTGCTGACCGTGCTGCATCCATTCTGGTCAAGAACGCGGACGCTGACTAGGTTCGCCTGCGGCGCGATCCCGAAGAAGTGGCGGAAGCTGTTGAAAGTGGTGGACTTGTTTCCGTTGCCGGCAATGATCCCAGCCACATGCGTTCCATGCCCGCACGGGTCGGCGGGATTAAGCGGCGGAGGCGCAGGCGGTGTCCCCGGCGCAGGCGGTGTCCCCGGCGCAGGCGGTGTCCCCGGCGCAGGCGGTGTCCCCG
>CAXTRL010000381.1:0-582 GCA_964246575.1 uncultured Armatimonadales bacterium | reverse complement strand
GTGCAGGCGGCGGGGGCGGCGCAGGCTTGCCGACAAAGTCTACGCCGGGAAGCAGCCGGCTTGGGGCCGAAGGCATCATGAAAAAGGAAGTTTTTCCGCTCAAGTCTGCCACAGGCGCAATGCCGCTGTCCACGACGGCGACGGTGACGCCTAAGCCCGTCAACTGGTATGGTGTGCCGGATGCGCCGGTGGCAGTAGCGAGATTAGCTTCACTGGAGCCGACCGTAAACTCGTCGCTTTTTTGGACTTTGCCGTCCAGCGACAGATGCGCGGCGAACGGCAGGGCGGCGAGCCGGGCCAGATTGCGCTCCGGCAGCCGGACGGTGACGGACTGAATAATCGGCAGGCGGCGAACAATGGTCGCACCGAGGGCCGCCATCTGCGTTTCCTGCGCCGCAGAAAGAGGAGCAGTCGTCTTAAAGATAACCGAAACCGAGCCGGCCTGGGCTTTTCCCGCCAGCATCTGGGAAATCGGCGTGTCGGTCTTCGGCTGGGCCGGCGAGCCGGCGGGGGCGGCCAATGCCGCAAGCGGCAGAGCGGCGAGGGGCAGGGCAAGGCCGGCGAAAGCCGCCGGCGTCCGCC
>CAXTRL010000380.1:0-3512 GCA_964246575.1 uncultured Armatimonadales bacterium | reverse complement strand
TGGCGGAAGCCGGGAAGCGCGTGCTGCTTTTAGAGCGCGGGCGAGCCTTGTCATTTGCCGACGTAGGCCGGGACCATCTGCGGAACCAGCGCCTGGCCCAGTACGGCTTCAACGCCGGGCCGGATGATTTAAGCGGCAACCCGCGCATTTTTGTGACGCCGGAAGGTGTGGAAACCATTGTCAGCCCGATTGAAGAGGGCTATTCCGCGAACGCCGCCTGCGTCGGCAGCGGCACGCGGGTCTACGGCGCACAAGCCTGGCGCTTTTTGCCCGACGACTTCCGCATGGCCTCCAAATACGGCGTTCCTCCCGGCAGCAGCCTGGCCGACTGGCCGATCACCTACGACGACCTCGCCCCAGACTATGAACGCGCCGAATGGGAACTCGGCGTTTCCGGCAATGAAGCCACTGCCGGCAGACATCGCCCGCGTCACCGCCCGTACCCCATGCCGCCGCTGCCGCTGAACGCCCAGGGCCGGACGCTCCAAGCGGGCGCAGACGCTTTGGGCTGGGACACCCAGCGCGTCCCGCTTCTCATCAACAGCGTTCCTTACGGCGGGCGCGAAGCGTGCGTCCACTGCCAGCAGTGCGTCGGCTTCGCCTGCCCCACCGACGCCAAAAACGGCACCCAGAACACGCTGATCCCCCGTGCTTTGGCAACCGGCCTCTGCACTTTAGAGACCGAGGCAATGGCCGAACGCATTGATGTAGATGCGTCGGGCCGTGTGATCGGCGTCACCTACTGGACCAAAGACGGCCTGCGGGTATCAGCCACAAGCGCCGTTGTCGTCGCCTGCGGCGGGGCCGTAGAAACCGCCCGGCTGCTGCTGAACTCCAAGTCAACACCTCACCCGCACGGCCTCGGCAATCAGCACGATCAAGTCGGACGTTCTTTGCAAGGCCACTACTATGCCGGAGCCGTCGGCTGGATGCCCGAATCCATCTGGGACGGCATCGGCCCCGGCGCGACCACCGCGACTATTCGTTTTAGCCACGATAACGGAGGAGATGTTGTCGGTGGGGGAATGCTGGCCGACGACTTCATTGTCCAGCCGATCAACTTCCAAAAGTGGCGAGTCCCAGCAAGCGTCCCGCGCTGGGGTCTGGCCCACAAGCAGTGGATGCGCCGGTACTACACCCGGATGCTGCTGATCACCGGCCCGGTACAGGAAATTCCCAGCCCCGACGCCCGCGTGTCCGTAGACCCCCGCGTCACCGACAAGTACGGCATTCCCGTCGCCCGCCTGTCCGGCACGACCCACCCGGAAACCCTCCGCACCTACGCCTACTTGAACGCCCGCGCCGCCGAATGGGCAGCGGCCTGCGGGGCCGGAAACGTCCAAGCCTACTCCGCCGGCCTCACCCTCAGCGGTGGCCAGCATCAAGCCGGCACCTGCCGCATGGGCCACGACCCCAAAACCTCTGTCACCGATCAATGGGGCCGCGTTCACGGCCACGATAATCTTTATGTTGCCGACGGCTCCCTGCACGTCACCAACGGCGGCTTCAACCCCGTCCTGACCATTTTGGCCTTGTCCTACCGCGTCGCCGCCCATCTTGTGCGGTCTTGGTAGAAAGCAGTCAGCAGAAAAGGGCAGGGGCAAGCCCTGCCCCTACGCCGGGAATCCTATATTAGCTCCCAGGCTTTCAGCACGGACAGCAACGGAGGCAGGGGTGTTTGCCAAAGCCAGCCCACTTGCAGCCAGAGGCCGGGCAGGACCACGCTGTGGTAACGGCCTTGTTCGTCTAAAGCCGCAGGGCGGTAGATGCCGTCTGCGCCCAGTCGATACCATTCGGCCTGTTCACGAATGGGGTCCAGCAGCCAGTATTCCGGGATGCCGGCGGCTTCGTACTCAAAGAACTTGTCGCCCCGGTCCCGCGCCCGGCTTTCTGGGCTGATAATCTCCACCACTAAATCGGCTGGGCCTTCCAGAAAATTCTTCTTTAGCCGGACGCGATGCGCCTCCGTGACGAACAGAATGTCGGGAGACCGCCCCGGAAGGTGAGCCGCCGGTTTCATCTGAAACGGCTCATAGCGCACCTCGCCAAGCTGACGCGCATCGGCGTAAACTTGAAGCAGCGACAGCAGGTAAACTCCCAGCTTTTGATGCAGATTCGAGATCGGACTCATCGTGATTACCTCTCCCTCTACCCACTCAACGTGCTGGTCTTCGCCGGTCCATTCCAGAAAATCTTCGTAGCTGATTTTGGCCTGGGTGTGGTTGGCTTGCGAGTCAGTTGATGCACTTGTTTGTGTCGCCGTTGTCATTGGTTTGCCTCTTTGTCCGAAAGACATTTTTGCCGGGGTACTTGACAACCCCGGCATGGCCTAGAACTTCGCCACGGTGGTTGCGCCTTCGGACGCGGACGTGACGGAGGCGGCGTATTTTGCCATGACGCCGGAAGTGTAGCGCGGCGCGGGGGCAGTCCATTCAGAGCGGCGGCGGGTGAACTCTTCATCGGAAACATCGGCGATGATGGTGCCGGCGCTGATGTCGAGCGTCACCGTGTCGCCTTCGCGCAGGAGGGCAATCGGGCCGCCGGCGGAGGCTTCGGGGGCGACATGGCCGACCATTAAACCACGGGTTGCGCCGGAAAAGCGGCCATCGGTGACCATCGTAACTTCGCCGCCCAGACCCTGCCCGACTAGGGCCGCCGTGACGCCCAGCATTTCGCGCATTCCCGGCCCGCCTTTTGGGCCTTCGTAGCGGATAATCACCACGTCGCCCGGCACGATGCGCCGCTCCGTGACTGCCGCCATCGCGTCTTCTTCGCGGTCAAAGATGCGGGCCGGGCCGGAGAACTGCGTTTTTTCGGTCCCCGCCAGCTTGATGACCGCGCCTTCCAGGGCGAGGTTGCCGTGCAAAATCACAATGCCGCCGCGCGGCTTGAAGGCTTTGTCTACCGTGACAATGACTTGCTGGCCTTCGTCTTCCTCTGCCAGGGCCGCTTCTTCGGCGAGAGTTTTCCCTGACGGGGTGGGGCGGTCGCCGTGAAGCAGGCTGGCGGCTAATAGATTTTTGGCGACCAGGCGCGTACCACCCGCTCGGTGCATGTCCGTTGCGACATACGTTCCGCCGGGGGTCAGGCTGGCGATCACGGGAGTACGCGCCGAAACTCGGTTGAAGTCGTCCATTGTTAAAGAGACGCCTGCTTCGCGGGCCAGGGCCAAGAGGTGCAGGACCGAGTTTGTCGAGCCGCCCGTCGCCGCCGCGCCGGCAATCGCGTTCTCAAACGCTTCTTTTGTGAGAACGTCCAAAGGCCGAACGCCGCTTTGGAGAAGCTGCACAATCATGCGGCCGGCTTCGACGCCGATGTCGTCTTTTCTGGGGTCAACGGCAGGGACGCCCGCCGAGCCGAGTGATGCCAGCCCCAGGAACTCCATGACAATCGCCATGGTGTTCGCGGTGAACTGCCCGCCGCAGGACCCCGCACCGGGGCAGGCGGCGTCTTCCAGCTCCGTCAAGTCGGCGTCGGAAATCTTGCCCGCCGCCGCCGCGCCGATGCCTTCA
>CAXTRL010000379.1:0-3519 GCA_964246575.1 uncultured Armatimonadales bacterium | reverse complement strand
CGGCCTGCTGCCGGCGGATTTGATCCAAGCGACACTTCAAGCACGGTTTGACGTCGCGCCCGCACAAGCCCGCTTTCTCGCGGCGTATTCCGAAGGACGCCTCGGCCGGGCGGTGGCGCTTGCCCGCTCACCATCGCTGCTGGCAGGGCGGGAAGCACTGCTGGATTTGGCCCACGACCTGCTCACCGCGCCGCCGGTCAAGAGCTTCAAGCTGGGCGAAGAGTTCCGCAAGCTTGCTCCCAAGCTCAAAGCCACGGAAGACGATGAGGCGGCGGAGCCGGGGGAAGAGAAAGCGGGCCGCGAGCAGACGGGCCGGGCGCTGGACTTGCTGGCGACCTATTTCCGGGATGTGCTGTCTTTGGGCGTTATGGGACCGGACCAGGCCAATCTGGTCAATGCCGACCGCCGCGAACAGCTTATAGTTCTCGCAAATCGTCATGCGCCGGAGCGCATGGAGCAGGCGCTTGGCCTGCTGCTGGATGTTCGCCAAGTGATTGAGCGCAACGCCAACAGCCAGCTTGCCGTTGAAGTCTTGTTTACGGGGCTGACAATGGGGCAGCCGGGCGCTTAGGCAGCCGCGAAACAACCGCCGCGCGTACCTGAGCCGTTCGGGCTTCCGTCAAATACCAGATGCCGTAGGTGTACAGAAACACCGCTCCCGCCACAAGTGCACCTTCCCCAAGATGCAGTCCTGACGGCTGCCAGCGGCTGTTCTGCCGGATGACTAAGGCGTTTAGGAAAAAAAGAAATGGAACGTGGAGCAAGTAAAGCGAATACGAGATGCCGGACAGCGCCCGCGCGGCTTTCGTGTAAGCCGTTCCCGGAGCCGAATACTTGGCATGGAGCAGCCAAAGCAAAAACGCGGCGAACGTGATGGCTAGGAGAAAGTCGCTGCCCATACCGTTCGGCATCAGCTTGAACCGGGGAGCCAGCAGGAAGACCACGAAAAGCAGGCTGGATACCACTCCTGCCACCCGGCTTGCAGCCAGGCGTGACGGTGGGCAACAGCAAAGCAAAGTTCCCAGCAGCCAGATTAGAAAATACAGGGCGATCACCTTGCCGACAAACAAAATAATCAGCAGCGCGGCGGCGCTGTAAGCGATTTTGGCTGCAAGGGCGGCTGTTCGGGCCGCTGCCAGCAGGCCGACCGGGAATAGCACATAATACCAGAACTCGTAGCTGAGACTCCACAAAGGACCGTTGGAGCCGAATACCGGCGTCCGAATGCCCTGCAAAAAGAACAGCGACCCAAGCCAAGCTTGCACCGTGTCGGTCTGCGCGACCGGCTGGTTCAGCATGAAATGATAATCGGCAGCATCCAAGTAAACCGGTGTCCGCCCGAAAAAGTGCGTTCCGAGCAGGTCCCACCCCGCCCCTAAGACCAGCGCCGGGATCAGCACCACATACAGCCGGGTCAAGCGCTGCTCCGCGTACCAGGCCCACGACCAGCGGCCCTGCTTCAAAGCCCGGAAAACACTGGACGAGATAAAAAAGCCGCTGAGAATAAAAAATACCATCACGGCGCTGTGGCCCAGCCCAGTCAGCGCATAAAAGATTTTCGCGGCAATGCCCGGATGCGAAAGCTGCCCGTAATCCGCAAAAAACAAGGCACGCCAGTGATTCAAAAAGACGACCAAGGCGGCCAGCCCGCGAATGGCGTCCAGATGAACGCTCGCCGGCGAGGCCGCCTTGACCGCTTCGGCGTTTTTCTTGTCCAGGGGTTCTCGCTGCGGGTCCGTTGACATGGCAATTCTTATCGGCAATTTTTATTAGAACCGCAGCAAAACCTGGAATGTCAGGCGGTGGCGGATGCCGGCGCTGCCGCCCGCAGGGACATCGCGCAGGTATTGGTACAAAGTGCGAAACGTCAGATTGGCGTTCGGCGCATAGGTTAGGCCGAGCGCTTCCTGGGAAGCCGAACTGTTGCCGACTGGGTAAACAAACAGGGAGCGGGACGCGACAACGCTCAGGCGCTTTGTAAAATCGTAGTTGCCTTCCGCGTAGTAGCCGAGAACACGCTGGTCGCCGTCCGCGCCTGCGACAACCTCGCCCCGCGCCACAACCCGCCGGAAGCCGTAAGACGCATCGCCGCCCAGCCGGCTTTTGGAAACAAAGCCGCCCCGGTCGGCCCGGACCCGGCCCGACGGCGGCAGCTCCACAGCGAAAGGGTTTGCTGATGTAATATCGGTAATCGGCAGCCGGCCCTGCAGCAGCGAACCTCCGACATTGACTACGCCGTTTCGGGTGGTAAAAGTCCGGCCCAAGCGAAATGTCACCACGCGGTTTGGGTTAGCATACAAGTGGCCCGGACCCGTGCCGGTCGTCAGCGCCAGGTCATAGTTTAACAAGCCGTAAGCCCGACCCGAAATCGCCACGCCGAAGTCGGTCCGCAGCCCAAGCGACTGCGGAGACAGCGGCTGCAAAATCAGCAGGTGCGGGTCGTACACCGCCAGCAGGCCGAAGGGAATCTGAAACTGGCCGACTTTGACGTAAGCAGTCGAGTCAAAGTCGCTTTCCACCGGCAGCCGGTAAATAAAATACGCTTCCCCAACCTGAACATCGTCGCCGTGCGGCACATCCGGCGGGTTTTCGCCGAGAATCTGCACATAAAAGTTGCCCCGTGCCTGGCCTTTGGAGCTGACCGGGTGCTGCAAGTCCAACTCCACGGTGTTGACCCAGACCCCGCCGCGCCGGCCCGTGTTCGCCGTCCGGGTGCGAATGTCCAGTGCGCCGCTGATCAAAAACCCTTCACCCAGCGGGATCGGGTTCGGCAGCGGCACCGGCGGCGGCGGCTGGTCCGTCGGCGGCGGCAGCGGCACGGCGGCAGGCCCAAACGAAGCCGGCACGGCCTGACCGGGCAGCGGCTGGCTGGAAACCTGGCAGCGGGCTGCGGGGGGCAGCAGGCACAAGGCGAGGCAGAACAGGCTAAATAATGTGGTGTGGTTACGCAAGGGCGGAAGTGGTCTCTTGACAGAGCAAAATCTTTATGACACAATAACAGACAGTTGCAGCAGGGCTGATGTTTCACAAATTTGTATCCCAAAATTTCAAGCCGAAACGCACAGATAGTCTCTGAACAGATAGGCCCTGAATGGACTCCGCACCCCTCATAGACTCATTTCCTGACCCGGCCTCATCCCCGGAACCCGCCGCCGTACTTATCGCGCTGCATGAAGTCGCTGGGGCCGCCGCCCTCCAGTCCGATCCCCGCGCCACCCTCCAGGTGATCGCGGAAAAAGCGCGGCTCTTGACGGAAGCGGCAAGCGCCGCCGTCAGCCTCCTCAATCCAGACCGGACTTTGCTGGACTTCGCGGCTGTGGCCGGCGCGAACGCCGCCGAAATCGCCGGTCAAACCGTCCGCGTGGAAGATGCGCTTGCGGGGCGCACGGCGTCCACCGGCGAGCTGTATCTTCATCACTCTGCTCATCACTTGGAGGCGGAAGGGGTTCAATCTGCTATTGTCGTGCCGATTTACCTGGACGGCAGCCCCGCCGGAGCGATCACGGTCCTCAACCGGCG
>CAXTRL010000378.1:0-3530 GCA_964246575.1 uncultured Armatimonadales bacterium | reverse complement strand
TCATGCCGTGCCGGTGCTGGCGCTGCCTGTTCCAAGCCTGCCTGACGTGCCGCCGCGCGGCGTCCTGATCTTGGTCCGCGCCCCGCAGCGGCGCGGGTTCAACAGCCACGAGCGCCGCCTTGCCGTCACGGCGGCAAACCTGCTGGCCCCACGCTTGTAAACCAGGTATAATCGCTTCACTTATGGCTGATGACACCTCGCTTGACACCTCGCTTTCTCCGAATGAGCCGCGTCCGACAGGCCGGCCGATTTACGAGTCCTCGCTGCTGCCGGCCCGCAAGCGCCGCCGGTTCTCGCCCTGGCTGATTGTGCCGGGCCTGCTGCTCCTTTTGCTGGCGATCTTTTATTTTCTCGTGTTCGGCCCGAAGCCCCGCCGCTTTGTCGCCACTGCCGGCACGGTCGTCTATGCTTCGGATCAGAATTCACCCGGCATTGCTCATCTTTGGATCGCTGCCGCAGACGGCTCAGGCACGGCCCGGCAAATCACAGCCGGGCTTGCGTCAGACACGGCTCCGGCCTTTACCGCCGACGGCAATCAAGTCGCATTTCTATCCAATCGCGGCGGCGGGTCGAACCAAGTCTGGCTGGTAGACAGCGACGGCAAAAACGTGGTGCAGGTGACCCGGACCGCAGGGGCCAAAGCCGGCCCGCTGTTTGCGCCCGGCTCCAGCACCCTGCTCGGCTTTCTGTCTGGGGCATCGCTGGCCGTGCAGGAAGTCGGCAAAGGGGATGCGTCCCTGCTGCTGCCGCCTGCTGCCGGCACCGCCGCCCGGCCTGACTCTGCCGACCCCGGCCAAACTTCGGAAGCGTCGTCGTCGGTTACGGCCTTTGTTTGGAAGCCCGCGTCAAGCGCAGCAGACTCCGGCCTCGCCGCAGTGCTGGACACTGCGGGGGTGCAGACCCTCGCCGTCCTGCCGACCCTGTCCTCAGCCCCGCGCCTCACTCAAAACGACAAACCCGACGGCCCGCCGCTTGCCGCCGCCGACCGGCTTTCCCTCGCGTATGCCCCCGACGGCGCGAAGCTTGCCGTTGGAATGCTGCATGTGCAGGGGCTGCCCGGCGGCCAGAAAATCTCCGGCTTGATCCAGTTCGACGGGGCCGGAAACGTGCAGAAGCCCATTGTGCCTCCGGTGAAGGATCTGACGGTCGGGCCGCAGAACCCGGTGTATTCGCCGGACGGCACGCAGATCGTGTTTGAGTTGTGGCAGCAGGCAGATCTTGCAAGCCGCACCGTTCTCGGCTTGTTCATCGTGGATGCCGACGGCACCGGAACACCGCACATTCTCGCCAAGGGCGACGCCGAAGACGCGCAATTCTCCCGCGACGGCAAGCAGGTCTTCTTTCTGGCCCGCCGCCCCGATGGCGGCCACGACCTGTACCGGATTAACGCCGACGGCACCAGTCCCACCCGCCTATCAAGCGGCCATGCCGACATCACCAGCTTAGCCGTGTCGCCGCAGGCTGCCGCCGCGCCGTAAGTGCAGTATTGTTCCTATCCACCGAAGCAATTTTCCTGTGATATTTGCGTGGAACTTGTGGAAGAATGAGTGGCGGTTAGTTCCGTGCTTCCGCCGTTTAGCTTGACGTCTTTCTTGCAAAGGCTCCCTGCGTGTGGTATACTGGAAAACATTCAAAGCAGCGTGATATTTAAAGAAGCGTGATATTCAACGAAGCGTGATGACAGAAAAGCGGCGCTCGGCCCGCGAGCCATGCAGATGAACCATTTTTCCGGTCTGCCCTGGCGCATTGCGGCCCTAGCCGGGCTAATCGTGGGCGCGATCAGCCTGCTGACGGGCGCGGGTCCCTGGACCAGCCTGCTGCGCGTCAGCGCCGCGTTTGCGGTGTTCGGAGCCGCCGGCTTCGCCCTTAGCTTTCTGCTTCAAGCCGCCACGCCGCCCGCACAGGGACGTCATTTTGACCAAAGCGCTTCGGACCCGCAGACGCCGGAAGACGCCTCGGACAGCAAAAATTAACGGGCGGCGCACGAGCGGACAGCAAATCATCGTCGGTTAAACTCTAGCAACTATGACAACCCCTGCCAATATGCCGGACCTCTGGAACCGCTTCAAGAAGCGCAATGACCAGAAAGCCCGCGACCAGATTATCAATCATTACGCTTACCTTGTCAAGATCACGGCAGGCCGCGTCGTCACCAACCTGCCGCCCAATCTGGAGCGCGACGACCTTGTCAGCGCCGGCATCATGGGCCTGATCAAAGCCGTGGATCAGTTTGATACGTCCCGCCAGGTCAAGTTCGAGACCTACGCCATCGCCCTCGTGCGCGGCGCGATTTTGGAGATGCTGCGGGAAGAAGACTGGGTGCCGCGCTCAGTCCGCGACAACGCCAAAGTGCTGGAACGAACCTTCTACAAGCTGGAAGTCGAGCTGGGCCGGCCTGCCACTGAAGAAGAAGTCGCGGCGGACATGGGCATTTCCGAGGCCGATTTGCTGAAGCTGCTCGTCAACACTAGCCGGGCCAACGTGCTGTCACTCGACGACATGCTGCTCGGCGGCGGCTCTTCCGACGGCGAGCGCCTGCACCTGACCGACGTGCTTCAAGACGAAAACGCCAACGTCCTCGCCGACGTCGAATCGTCCGCCATGAAAACGTCGCTTGTCGGCGGCATTGACCGCCTGCCCGACCGCGAGCGCCTCGTCATCTCCCTCTACTACTACGAAGGCTTGACATTCAAAGAGATCGGCAAAGTTCTTACCGTCTCCGAATCCCGCGTCTACCAGCTCCACACCCAAGCCGTCCTCCGCCTGCGCGGCTACCTCCAGCGCGACTCCCCCTTGTTCACGGCGGGGTAACAAATGTCTTCCTCGACTATTGCTCACGCAGGACGCTGATGAAAGCCGTTTACCCGATTGCCATACATGAGTTTGAAGATCGTCCTCCTCACCGGATTGCCACAAGATATAGCCTCACGGAAGGCTATTGGGTCCGCTTTGAGTCGGAAGTTATCTCAGGCTCGGCAATTCTCTTCCCTGCTGGAAACGGGATTGAAGAACTCCGCAATCGCCCCTCGCCGCAGTCCATCGTTGCCGAAATAAGTGTCAAGGCATACGAAGATTTTTGCCTGCTTGCAGATAATGAGGTTCATACCGAACATTCCAAGCCCCTGCCAAATCCTGGAGATTACGAACTGACGGGAAAAATCTGGTATGTCGTAACCGACGAAAAGGGCAAAATATTTTCCGTCAAGATATTTATAGGATCACTAGGGTTTGATCTGAGCAAAGACGATGTCGCCGGAGCAAAGGTTGAGGAAGGGGCATGGGTACGATTTCAGGTGCTGGAACTCGCCTTGTACGATGTGAACTACTGATCAGCAAAAGGTACAATGGAGTCGATCGGAGCCAACAATGACTATCACGCTTAATCCCAAAATCGAAAACCTGTTACTTGAACAGGCAGAACGCCTCGGCGAAGATACAAATCGTCTGGCGGAAGAACTCATTGCTGAGGGGTTATCTAGAAGGTATCTCATAAATAGTTGACGTAACTACAGGCATCCTTTTTGCGGAGC
>CAXTRL010000377.1:0-3532 GCA_964246575.1 uncultured Armatimonadales bacterium | reverse complement strand
CGTCGCTCGCTTATTGGGAGCCGATTGCCGAAAAATACAAGCTCAACATTGACATCGTGACGGCGTATGTAGACCCGGCGTTCAGCTTTATGACCGTGGACAAAGACGGCAAGATTCGCATGGACTGCTCCTCGCCCTTTGCCATGGCCTCACTGATTAGCCTGAAAGACCGCTACGACATCGCGTTCGGCAACGACCCCGACTCCGACCGGCACGGCATCGTCACGCCAAGCGCCGGTTTGATGAACCCGAACCACTACCTAGCCGTAGCGATTAACTACCTGTTCCAAAACCGCCCCCACTGGAACCCCCATGCCGCCGTCGGCAAAACGCTGGTGTCTAGCGCCATGATTGACCGCGTCGCCGCGTCACTGGGTCGCACCTTGTCGGAAGTCCCCGTCGGCTTCAAGTGGTTCGTGGACGGCTTGCTGTCCGGCGCTCTCGGCTTCGGCGGCGAAGAAAGCGCCGGGGCGTCGTTCCTGCGCCGTGACGGCACGGTCTGGACCACCGACAAAGACGGCATCATCTTAGACTTGCTTGCCGCCGAGATTACCGCTAAAACTGGCCGTGACCCCGGCCTGCACTACCAGGACTTAGAAGCGAGGTTCGGCTCCCCGCTGTACGAGCGCATGGACGCGCCCGCCAATGCCGACCAGCAGCGCATCTTGTCCAACCTGTCCCCCGAACAAGTTTCTGCCGGCGAACTGGCCGGCGACCCCATCACGGCCAAGCTGACCCGCGCCCCCGGCAACGACGCGCCTATCGGCGGCCTGAAAGTCACCACCCAAAACGGCTGGTTCGCCGCTCGCCCGTCAGGCACGGAGCCGGTCTACAAAATTTATGCCGAAAGCTTCGTGGATGCCGCTCATCTAAAACGCATTCAGGAAGAAGCCCAGGCGATTGTGGGCAAGGCGTTCGAGTAGAACCCCTCCCGCCTTGCTTCGTAGGGTCCTTCCCCGAAGCGGAGAGGGGAAGAGGCGGGAGGGGTTCTTGACTTCTCCGTGCCTATCGGCAATAATTCCATCATGAAACCGTTTGACTTACTTCCCTTTGACTCAATCTATCGGCACGGCTTCGTCCGCGCCTGCGTTTGCGTCCCGTTTCTGCGTGTCGCCGACCCTGCCTACAATGTACAGCAGACGCTGGGTCTGGCCCAAAAAGCATCGGACACGGGCGCGGCGGTGGCGCTGTTCCCGGAGCTTGGCTTGTCGGCGTACTCCAACGAAGACCTGTTCCACCAAGACGCGCTTCTGGAAGCGTCATTGGACGGGCTTGTCCAAGTCGTAGCCGCCAGCCGGGACATGACGCCGCTGCTGCTGGTCGGTGCGCCGCTGCGGTTTGATGGTCAGCTCTTCAACTGCGCCGCCGCCGTCTACCGGGGACAGATACTCGGTCTCACGCCTAAAAGCTACCTGCCGAATTACCGGGAGTTCTACGAAAAGCGGCAGTTCACATCGGCGCGTGACGCCATCAGCCGCGAAGTCTCCGTGCTGGGTCAGCGCGTTCCCTTCGGCAACGATTTGATCTACACCGCAGGCAATGTCCCAAACTTTGCGGTTCACACGGAAATCTGCGAGGACGTTTGGACGCCGATCCCGCCCTCCACCTACGGCGCGTTGGCTGGGGCGACGGTGCTTGCCAATTTGTCTGCCTCCAACATCACCATTGGCAAGGCTGAATACCGGCGTCAGTTGTGCGCCGCACAGTCGGGCCGTTGCGTCGCGGCCTACCTATATTCCGCTGCCGGGCCGGGCGAGTCTACCACCGATCTGGCTTGGGACGGCCACGCGCTGATTTACGAGAACAATGAAAAGCTCGCTGAAGCCGAGCGGTTTGCGGCGGACGAGCAGATCATAGTCGCGGACATAGACCTGGAACGCTTGGCCCAGGAGCGAATGCGGCTGTCTTCATTCCATGACTCCATCGGCGATCATCTGGAGCATGTCCGTGCCATGCGCCGGGTTGAGTTTGAGTTCCAGGTGCCGGAAGCGGCCCCCACAACGGGAGAGGGGAGTCAGAAAGAACTCTCTTCGCCCCTCTCCCGCGAAGCGGGGGCAGGGGTCGGTACGCAGTACCGGGGGTGGGGGCCGCTCCTGCGCCCTCTCGAACGCTTTCCTTACGTCCCTAGTGATCCCGTCAAGCGCGACGAGCGGTGCTACGAAGCATACAATATCCAGGTGCATGGCTTGATGAAGCGGCTGCAAAGTACGGGCATCCAAAACGTCGTCATCGGCGTTTCCGGCGGCCTGGACTCTACCCATGCCTTGATTGTCGCCGCCCGGACGATGGACCGGCTGGGCCTGCCCCGTAAAAACATTCTCGGTTACACCATGCCGGGCTTTGCCACCAGCAGCGGCACGCGGTCAAACGCCCTCGGCCTGATGGAGTCGCTCGGCATCACGTCCCATGAGATAGACATCAAGCCGTCATGCCTGCAAATGCTGGCGGACATCGGCCACCCATTTGTGGGCGGCGAGCCGGTCTACGACATCACCTTCGAAAACGTCCAAGCCGGCGAGCGCACGTCGCACCTGTTTCGTTTAGCCAACTTCCACAACGGCCTGGTGCTTGGCACCGGCGACCTCAGCGAAATGGCGCTGGGGTGGGCGACTTACGGGGTCGGTGATCAAATGTCGCATTACAACGTCAATGCGTCTGTCCCGAAAACACTGATCCAGTACCTCCTGCGCTGGGTCATCGCCACAAAGCAGTTCGACCCGCTGACGTCGGCGTTAGTGCAGGCCATCGTGGACACCGAAATCTCGCCTGAATTAGTCCCTCACGCCGCTGGAGACAATGACCAGTCGCCGTTCCAAAGCACCCAAGACAAAATCGGCCCCTACGAGCTGCAAGACTTCCACCTGTACTACATCACCCGCTACGGCTTCCGCCCGTCCAAAGTCGCCTACCTTGCGTCCCAAGCCTGGGGCGACAAGGGGGCCGGCACCTGGCCCGACCCGTTCCCCGACGACAAAAAAAGCGAGTACGACCTGCCGACCATCAAAAAATGGCTCGGCCTGTTCCTGTACCGCTTCTTCCAAACCAGCCAGTTCAAGCGCTCCGCCATGCCCAACGGCCCCAAAGTCGGTTCCGGCGGCTCTTTATCTCCAAGAGGCGACTGGCGAGCGCCCTCCGACTCCGAAGCGACGGTTTGGCTGAAAGAACTCGCAGAGAACGTGCCGGATTAAGTATCATGTTCAGAGAGGGATGAGACATGATTAGCCAGCTTTCCATCAAAAACTTTAAATCCATCCAAGAACTTGACCTGGAGCTAGGCCGCGTGACGGTTCTGATTGGAGCCAACGGCAGTGGCAAAAGCAATATCTTGGAAGCCATTGCCTTGTGTTCCGCCGCCGCCGCCGACAAACTTGACCACGAGTTCTTGGCATCACGCGGTATTCGCGTTCCCGATGATCCTCATTTTATGCGCTCGGCGTTTAAAGCGAAGCATACCAACGAAGATATTAGCATTACTTTTACGATGAGTCAAGACAAAGGCCAGGACGCTAATGGCAAGGTGGAAGAGCCTGAC
>CAXTRL010000376.1:0-3534 GCA_964246575.1 uncultured Armatimonadales bacterium | reverse complement strand
GTGTTTCCAGCCAGGTTTGCGGCGGTGCCGCTGTTCATGGTCTGGGTCATTGCGTTGACGAACGCCGGCGTGTTGTCTGTCCCATAAGTGTACTGCGCCCCGCTCACTGTTGTGGATGCGGCGGCGCTGAGGGTTACATTATGGGCGCTCTGAAACCTAGAGATGCCCGCAACAAGGACGCCGCCGGACGAGCCGGCGCCGACTACGGCGACGGCTTTGCCGACATCAGCGCTTGTAAAAGTCGCGCTTGAAGACGTGAACGTGGTGCTGCCGGCGGTGGCGGCGCCATCGGAGAAGATCAGCATGTCCCCTTTGGCGTTGAAAGGGTTGTCGGTGACATTGATCATGCCGGTGACCGGGTTCGTCACGGAAGCCTGGGCGTGGCTGGGGGCAGCGCAGCTTGCGGCCAGCAGCAGGCAGGCAGCGGCTTGAAGCCGTGGAAGCCAGGGAGTGTTGAAGAAAGCGCTTTTGTTATTGGAGGAAGCAGCCGTCTTTAAGCGCCTCCATGAAATCGGGGAAAACATCAAAATTGGGGAAAGCATCAGTCGTTTCCTTTCTGAACATCATCAAGTGAATGCTGAAAAAGCGAACAACGGTGCCGAATACAAGTCGGCACCGGCCTGGTTTCTTGATCCTCCTCTTGTGCTGAGAACAGCGTCTGCTAAAAACTGTGTATCACAATTTCAGAAGTTTGTATTGCGATTATAGCATTAAAAACATATCTTCTGCCCATTTCGGGACGTTGTTTAAGAGTAATATCTGTGCTTCGAGCGCACACCTTGTTCTTCCAGCATGACCATTGCCTGACTTTTGTTGCTGCGATGAGTGTTATACCACACAATTACACTAATAATCGCTTGTGTTGCAACAAGACTGTTAAATTTTCGCCCGTACTAGGCGGCATCTCGTGGGTGTTCAGAAGTAGGAGCAGGTATGAGGGAGGAGGCAGGCATTGACGAGGAAGTGCTTCACGCGCCGGCCCGTGACCTGATGGAGCGAGGCGGGTGTTTGGCCCCCGGCCTCGCTCCTGCGACATTCTGCCGAACTGGTTAATCTGCCGTTTTCTTGGGGTGGGGCAGATCCATCGAGGCCCAAAGCGTTTTCAGTGTCCAGTTCGCCGATGCTGTTTTCGGCGCGGCTGCCGCTGGCGGCGAAAGCTCCTGTAGACACGTCACGTCTGACGGGGCAAGCATCTCGCGCTGGGCGGGCTGCTCGCTGGGGACAAACGAAGGGCCGGCGACGCCGCTCAGCAGCGCCCGGACTGCTGCCGTGTCGGGGATTGCCTTTTGGGTCGTCACCCGCATCTTGACCTGCCGCGTCTTCGCTCGCAGCCGTCCGTTTCGGCCTACCACGTAAGCCGTCTGCGGCTGGGTTTCCGTCACCGCTGCGGGCGAGCTGGCATAATGAAACGTCTGCACGATATACAGTCCGTGGTCGCCGGACAGCACCCGCCCCAGAAATCGACTCCCGCCGCGCTCGGTGAAGCCAACCACTTGGTGTTTTCCGATTAGCCCATCCAGCACTGTCCGAGCCGAACTTGCCGCTAAAGCGGACGGGTCAGCAATGGATGGGTCAGCCCGCAGCGGCCCGGAAAGCGTCAGCAGCAAAGAACACGCACACCAAGATCGGCAATCCATCACAAGCTCCTTTGCGTCATCCTACCTTAGACGAACTTCAAGTCTTCGTAACGGCGGCCCAGCACGATCTCGCTGTTGGTGCCGAGCCAGCGGTCCAGCACCGTGGCGTAGACGGCGCGGAAGTCGGTGGTGAACTTCAGATCACCCGCATCCAAATCCGCGAGGCTGGGGTACTCGCCGTACAAGCCGCCGTGGACGGGCTTGCCGAGCAGGAACATCTCCGACGCCGTGCCGTGGTCCGTGCCGCCGTTCGCATTTTCGTGGACCCGCCGCCCAAACTCCGAGAAGGCCAGGGTCAGCACATGGTCCCCGGCCCCTATCTGTTCTAAGTCGGTCTGGAACGCCAGCAGCGTGTCGGAAACGTCCTGCCAGAGCTGGTCATGGCGGCGGATCTGCTGGGCATGGGTGTCAAAGCCGCCGGTGGAGATATAAAAAACGCGCGTGCCTAAATTGGCGGCGATCAATTGAGCGATTTCCTGCATTCCCTTTCCAAAGGCGGAGTTCGGATACTGCACCGAAGAATGGTACTGCTTGATGCCTGCCGAAATCTTGTCGGCGCTGTCGTAGGTTTCGGCTGCCGTTTCCTGGAAGAACTTGCCGTAAGGCGTGTTGGAATCGCCCATCTGGACCTGCTTCAGCGCGGCAGTGCGGGCTTGCCCTTCGGCATTGCCTGGGAAGACGACGCCGAAATTCGCCAAGCCTTGAATGCTCGGCACGGCGGCGTGGGCATTGGTGAACGCTTCACTGGCTTCGTTGCCGACGTTGATTCCGGTCAGCGGCGACGTGCGCCCGCTGCGGATGGCGTCCAGATAGCGCCCGACCCAGCCTTCGGTTCCCAGCTTTTCCGGCTCGGCGGTCTGCCAGATTTCCATTGACCGGAAATGGCTATGGTTTGGGTTTGGGTAGCCCGCGCCCTGCACAATCGCCAGCCGCCCCTGATCATAAAGCGTCTTCATGCCGCCCATCACCGGGCTAAGGCCGATGGTGTCGTTCAGATGCAGCACCTTACTTGGGTCATGGGCCAGCACGGGCCGGGCGCTTTTATAAATTGAGTTTGAGTAAGGAACGACCGTGTTCAGGCCGTCATTGCCGCCCGTGAGCTGAATGACGACAAGTGACCGTCCGGCAGCCTGGCCGCTTGATGCGAGCGCGTTGTCGGCCACGGAGTCGGCCCAGACCATTTTGGCGAGCCAGGGCGGAACGGCAAGCCCGACGGCGACGGTGGTGGCGCTTTTCTTGATAAAATCTCGGCGTGTGACGGACATGATAGGCTCCTATGGGGCAAACTTGGTTAGCAAACTTGGTATTCGGGCGTCGCCATGACCAGTGGGATCACGGCGCGGAGGCGGCCTTCGAGGCCGCCGGGGGATTGGTTTCGCGCCCGGCTGTACGGGTCGCCTAAAGCGCGGCGTCCGCGCCGGAACTGGCCCGGCACAAACTGGATATTCTGGACGGCAGGCGGCTGGGCAGGTGGCGCATCGGGGCCGTTGACAAAATCAACGAGCGTTTGCCGTGTGGCGGGCGACACCGGCAGCGGGCCGAGCGTTTCCAGCAGAAAATCTACCCAGCCTTCGGGGGTCAGCGAGTTCTGCTGCAAGTAATCGGTCACGCGCACGAGTTGACCGCCGAACATCTGGCGCGAATTGGACAGCGCGTTGGCAAAATTAATCCGGGCCAGCAGGGTAGACGTGTTAATCCAAGCCGTGCCGCCGTCCCAGCCTTTCACCGTCGGCGGGGCCAGCAAGTCCTGGCCCATGTTCCGCATCGCGCCGGGCAGGCCGGCCAGAATGGCGAGCTTGCGGCCTGCCGCCTGCTGCGGCGTTACGGCCGGGGCGGTCAAGCTGGGCATGGCCGGCGTAGGGGCGGCAGGCATCGTTGTGGCTGACGGCATGTAGGC
>CAXTRL010000375.1:0-3543 GCA_964246575.1 uncultured Armatimonadales bacterium | reverse complement strand
CAGATTATGGAAGGGCTGGCGACGGACGCGCAGATTGCCGCGCTTGTGGTCGCGCTCCGCATGAAGGGCGAGACGGTGGAAGAAATCACCGGGTTTGCGCGGGTCATGCGTCAGTATGCCGTGCCGGTGCCGGTGCGGACGGACAAGATCGTGGTGGATACCTGCGGGACGGGCGGCGACGCGCTGAATACGTTCAACATCTCGACGGCGGCGGCGCTGGTGGCGGCGGCGGATGGGCGACTGGCGGTCGCCAAGCACGGCAACCGGGCGGCAACGAGCAAATGCGGCAGCGCGGATGTTCTGGAAGAATTGGGAGTCAAGCTGGATCTGCCGCCGGAGCGTCTGGGGCAGTGCATTGACGAAGTCGGCATCGGGTTCTTATTCGCGCCGTCCATGCACCCGTCGTTCAAGTACGCCGCCGGGCCGCGCCGCGAGATCGGGATTCGAACGATCTTCAATATGCTGGGGCCGCTGACCAATCCTGCTGGGGCGAAAGTACAGCTTATCGGCGTCTATGACGGCAAGCTATGCGAGACGCTGGCGCATGTCCTCAAAAACTTGGGCAGTGAGCGGGCCTTGCTCGTGCATGGGGTAGACGGCCTGGATGAGCTGTCTACGCTCGGCGAAACGGCTGTCAGTGAGCTGAAGGACGGGCAAGTTTCGTCTTACACGCTGGACCCGGAATGGGATTTGGGGCTGGCCCGCGCCACGATTGAGCATCTGGCGGGCGGCGACACCGTGGCCGAGAACGCCGAGATTTTGCTTCATATCCTGCGCAGTAAGGACCGGGGGCCGCACCGGGACATTGTCTGCCTGAACGCGGCGGGTGTCCTGCGGGCTGCGGGCATTGAAGAAAGCCTGGATGACGGCATGGAACGCGCGGCGGCCTTGATTGACAGCGGCGCGGCTTTGGCGGCTTTGGAGCAGCTCAAGGAGTTCACAAATGCCTGAGCCGACAATTTTAGACACCATTATCGCTTACAAGCACCGGGAGCTTCAGGAGCGGCAGGCTGGCCTGCCGTTTGCGGAGATGGTCGTCCGCGCCAAAGACACTTCCCCACCCCGTAGCTTTCTTGCCGCGTTGCAGACGCCGAAGATCGGGCCGGTGACGCTTATTGCAGAAGTCAAGAGAGCGTCGCCGTCGGCAGGCATCATTCGGCCTGATTTTGACCCTGTGGCGATTGCCAAAGAATATGAAGCCGCAGGCGCATCGTGCCTGTCGGTGCTGACGGACGAAAAGTTCTTCCGGGGACATGACACCTATCTTGAGGCGATTCGGGCAACAACATCTCTTCCGATTATTCGCAAAGACTTTGTAGTCAGCGATTGGCAGATTTACGAGTCGCGGTCACTCGGCGCAGATGCCGTGCTGCTGATTGTTGCAGCACTTTCGCCTACGCAGATTGCAGACTATCAAACGGTGGCGCACGAGCTAGGCATGGCGGCGCTGGTGGAAGTGCATACGGAAGCGGAAATGGAAGTCGCGGTCGGCGCGAACGCCAAGCTCATCGGCATCAATTCCCGAAACTTGAACACGTTTGCGACGGACTTAGGCACGGTGGAGCGGCTGGCGGCGATGGTGCCAAGAGATGTGACGCTGGTCGCGGAAAGCGGCATCAAAACACCTGCCGATGTCAGGCGCGTGGCTCATGCCGGGGCGAAAGCGATTTTGGTGGGCGAAACGCTGATGCGCTCGGCAGATATTGGCGCAGCGACGCGGGCATTGCTGGATACATAGAAGAAACCGGCACTAAAAGTGCCGGTCTACTTTTGAGTAAAAGTCGAAGCGACTACAGATTAGCTGACGGCTGCCAATCCTCAGTGTCGGAGACACTTCCACTCAATAATAGACCGGCACTTCCAGTGCCGGTGCTGAAATTCTGTACCGCTTGAACGACCACCGCTTCGGCTTCGGCCAGCGGCAGGGCGACGGTGCAGCCGGAGGCCATGCGATGCCCGCCGCCGCCGAACTGTTCGGCGACTGCGGCGACGTTGACTGTTTCGCGGGAACGGAGTGAGACGCGGATGCCGCCACCGGCCATTTCCCGGAACAAGATGCCGACTTCGGCGCCCTGCACCCCGCGCACATAGCTGACAATGCCTTCCGTGTCCTGGTCCGTCGCGCCAAGCTCGGCAAAGTCCGCCGCCGTGATGGAAGCCCAGACGATGCGGCCTCCTGGAGTCTGTTGCAACGACGACAGGGCGTGGCCTAAAAGGCGCGTTGCGGCAAACGTGCGGTTCTCGAAGACATTTTCGGAAATGAACGCAGGCGGCGCACCGGCCTCTAAAAGCGCGGCGGCGACTTGGAGCGTGTTCGGCGTGACGTTCTGGAAGCGGAACGAGCCGGTGTCGGTGATGATGCCTGTAAACAAGCACGTTGCGATTTCGGGCGTGATTGGAGCTTGGAGCGTTTGCAGCAGGGCGTAGACAATTTCGGCGGTAGAGGCGGCGCGGGCGTCCAAAACGCGAATGTCGCCGAACGCGCCGGTCGTGACGTGATGGTCAATGTCTACCACTTGACGCGCCCGGCCAACAATCGGCTGAATGGTCTTGCCGACGCGCGGCAGGTCGCCGCTGTCTACGACCAGCGCCAGGTCAAAGGCCGTTAGGTCTGTCGCCCGCTGAATGAGATCGGCAAATGGCAGAAATTTGAGGATGTCCGGGACGCCGTCTTCCGACAAGCAGGTCAGAGTTTTGCCGAGCGGAAGAAGCGCCAGTGCAAGACCCAGCAGTGAGCCGAGCGCGTCGCCGTCCGGGTTGACGTGGCAAGCCAGCACGATGGTCTGGCTTTGGTAGATTGCCGCCGCCGCTTCCGCCAGCGGCAGGGCGAGACCGTCCGGCGCAGGCACGCTCATTGGGCGCGTTCCTGGGCGTCTGTTTCCATCTCAACAAGTGTTTCAGCATCGTCTACTGGCGGCTGGGGGCGGGCGGCGTCTTCGCGCTTGACTTGTTCCAGCACCTCAAACATATGGCTGCCGCGATCTATGGTGTCGTCGTACTTGAACGTCAGTGCCGGGACGTTGATAAACGCTTTGGAGCGCTTCAGCTCTTCCCGCAGGACGCCGTTCGCGCCACGCAGCAGGTTCAGCTTGTCACGCTTGGCTTCTTCGCTGCCGAGAACGCTGATAAAAACCGTTGCGTTTTTGTAGTCGGTGGTGACTTCCACGTCAGTAATGGTCAGCAGGCCGTCGGTGAAGCGCGGGTCGCGCATCTCGCGGCGGATGACTTCGGAAAGCACTTCGCGCAATTGATCCTGCAAGCGCTGTTTTCGTGTGGCGGGCATAATTTACTTCTTTAGTGCTTTGTTAAAGCATCTCGATTTCCGAGCGCGTCACATCGGCACGCGGATTGCTTTCAATATGATCCAAGACTTTGTCTAACACTTGGTTGGCATAACCGCCGTCGGTGGCGACAACGGCGATGCCGACAATCGCCGTGCGCCAGACATCGTGGTCGCCGACTTCCGTAGCTGAGACGTTGAACTCGCTGCGAAGATGCGTCAGCAGGCTCTTCAAGACCTGCCGCTTGTCTTTCAGCGAGTTC
>CAXTRL010000374.1:0-3549 GCA_964246575.1 uncultured Armatimonadales bacterium | reverse complement strand
CGTCGGCGCTGCCCTGGAACTGACCGCCCTGCATCCGGTTCGCGGAGCCGGGCCGAGGAAAGAAGCTGATGCTTCCCGTTCCGGGCGACGGAGCCGCAGAAGAGACAGTAATCGCAGCCGCGCCGTGGACGCTGCCGCTTGCAGCCTGCACCGTAGCGCTGCCGGCAGTTGTCCCTGCCGAATACAGGCCGCTTGCATTGATCGTGCCGACGCCGCTTGCAACCGACCAGGTGAAAGCCGGCTGAGGCGACAGCGGGCTGCCGTTTTGGTCACTTGCGACTGCCGTGAACTGCTGGGTCGCACCGGTGTTCAGCGCGGCGGAACCGGGCGAAACCGTGAGGGAAGTCAGCACCGGAGCGGGCGCGGGCGACCCGCCCTGGTCAATCCCGGCAAAGTTGCCGTTGGGACCCGGCCCGTCGAAAAACGAGCTGGTGTTGCCGTCAAAGACTTTGGTGAAATCGTTGCCTTGACCGACCCAGGAGCCGGGTGTGCCGAAGGGCGTTCCCGTCAGCTTGGCCGTGGACGTTCCTGAATAAAACTCAAGCTCCGCGATGTTGCCATAGCCGCCGTCTGGGCTAAGGTAGCGCAAAAAGCGGTACGTCTTCGGGTCTACGGACAGCGGAACGCTGGTCCACTGGCCGTCGGCAGGCACGCCGCTGATGGTGTACAGCGTCGTGTAAGTCACGCCGTCGGCGCTGCCCTGGAACTGCCCGCCTTGCATTCGGCCGGCGCAGCCGGAGCGAGGAAAAAAGCGGACGGTGCCGGTTCCCGGCGTTGGTGCGGGCGGGGCGATCCCAGTAGGATAAGGCAGCGTGTTGGTGCCGCCTAAAGCATTCGTGATGGCAATCGCCCAAAGGTCGCCGAGGTCTTGATGTCCCTGCGGGTTCGGATGGACGCCGTCGCCCTGCTCCGGGTGCTGCTGGAAGAACGAGAACGCTTTTTGATCCCCCTGAAGAATGGTGGTCCCGTTGCACAGCGAGTCAATCTGCGCTTGGAACGACTGGAGCCGGGCGTCCGCCGTGCCGTCCCAGGTCGCCGCATGGTTAGATTGAATGTACGGGCTGTAGTGGAGAATCACTTTCTGGATGCCGGTGCCGGGGGCAAGAAACGAGTTGATGATCGAAAGCAGCTTGTCATGGTAATCTTGGGGCGAAGTCGCGATGGAAACCTGCGCGTCGTTCGTGCCGAGCATGAGGCTGACGACGGACACGCCGGCGGCCTCAAACGCCCCAAGCGGCCCGGACGTCTGCTGATAAAACGACGACACGCTGGCGCCGTTACTGCCGTAGTTGACCCCGGAAGGCTGGTAGCCGTTTTTGGCGAGGTCCGTGAGCGCCCAGTCGTAGCAGCCCGGCCCGCCCCCGTCCCCAATGCCGTAGGTGATTGAGTCCCCGAGGAAGCCGATTTTGAGCGGCCCGCTTGTGATCGGCGCGGGCTGCCCGAAAGGGCCGTACAGCTCGATCTCCCGCAAGGTAATTTGATGCGGCCCGGTCTGGCCGCCCGCCGTGACGATGTCCTGGTTGGGGCCGCCGCCGTCGGTGACGTCATGCACCAGCAGCCGGATTTTCTGGGTCGTGACCGGCGCGAAGTCGTGGACAAATACGTCCCGGTCACTGTAAAAGCTGTCGGCGGTGCAGAAGATCGTGGACGTGAAGAAGTCTACGACGTTGGCCGGCTCGACGGGGTGGCTAAGCGTGACCCACGAACCGTTGTGGTCGTACTGAAGCTCGTAGTCCAGCAAAGAGCCGTCCGACTGCCACGGCACGCCGGCATACACCACGGCATGGCTGATCGTCATCGGCTTCGGCAGGGTAATTTGCACCCAGCCCGGCAAGGAAGCGTCATTGCCCATCCACGGATGATCGCCCGGCCCCTGGTTGTAGTACCAGTTTTCCAGCGTACCGTTGATGATCTTGCTGGGGTCGTCCGGCACGGACGCGCCGAGGGGCGACTGGCCGTTGCCGGACGCTGTCGCAACCGTGCCAGGCGTCAGCGCAAGGTTCATGCCGTAATCCACCGGCACCGGATGAATCGTCTGGCCCGGCGCAAGCTCCACATACACGGGGATTTCCGGAATCGGCAGGACAGCCTGGCCTGCGGTCACCGGCAGGTCCGACGCGACGCCGAACGCGGACACGACATGGATGGACGTGCCGCCGGTGACGCTGAGCGTCAGCGAGCCGTCCGTGCGCCCGGAACTTTGGAATGCCGCGACTTGCTTGCCCGGCCCGCCGAACAAGCTGCCGAGATAAAGCTTGTTGCCGAGCATTCCTAAGTTGTAAGCCGACTGGAAGTTCGTGCCGTACAGCTCTTCGCTCCAAACACGCACAAGAGGCGCGGCGGGGTCAAACGAGCCAAAAGAATACAAGCCGTCTTCGTTTTCCCAAAACGCCGGGAAGTCCCAAAAGCCGTGGCTTTTGTCGTACCACAAGTGGTTGTGTTCTTTGGGAATGCCGTACTGCTCGTAGACCATCATTTGAAGCATGGTCCAGCGCCCTTGCAAACGGGGCTGGTACGCGCCGTAGGTGGCGGCGAAGTAGCCCTGCTCGGTTTGCCACTTTTCAATGCTGCCGACGCCGTATTTTGTCAGCAGCGTGTTCAAGCCGTCCAGCGACTCGCGGGCCAGGGTCAAATCGCCATTGACGTTGTTGTAGGCATGGAACGAGAACGCATCAATGTATTTTGCGCCGCCCGCCTGCAAAAAGCCTTCAATCCAGCTTAATCCGCCCGGCCCGATGGTGACAATGCCCGGCCCTAGAACTTTGCAGGACGGGTCCACGGCTTTAACGGTCTGATAAAACGGCTTCAGCTCTTTGTTGATGTAGTCCGCCGGGCTGTACGTCGCCTGCGGCTCATTGAGCGGCTCCCAGTATTTCACGTCCCCATGGAACTGCTGGACAATTTGGGTTAGGCCCGCGAGGTTTGCGGCCTGCTGAGTCGCATTGCTGGAACCGACGCCGTTCGGGAACGCCACCAAAAGCGGCCGGGAACGCTGGGGGTCATAAGGCGTGTAATACTGCTTGTCCTGAGCGATGGCTGGGCCGATGGAAGCAATCGCGGCGGCTGGCTGGGACGCATCCGAAACGGGATGGCGCTGCGGCCCCATGCCGAGGACGCCCCGCGCCACTTCATCGCCGCCGTCGGAGCCGCCGGAATTGTTCGGCGCGTTTTCGCTGGGTTCGGCGGGGAAGTTCGCGCTTTGCCGGAAAATGACGAACATGGTCCCGCCAATGCTGTCGCCCCACGGCGCAACCGAATTGGTTTGATGCAGGTACAGCTTGTACCAGCCCGGCTGGGTGATGGTCGGCAGAGAAAGCGAGGTCGGCCCGTTCGGCACGGGCGCCGGCACGGTGCCGGACGCCGCAACATTGCCCCAGTAGTCGCGCACTTCATAGCGCACGGTTCCAGGCGAAACATAGGTGCCGTAGTTGAAGATGGTCAAGCTGAACTGGACTGGGTCACCGGCCAGAAAGACGTTGTTGCGGTGGCCGGAATCCAGCGTGACTTGGTTCGGCGGGTACGAAAACAGCCAGTTTGCCCGTGCGGCGG
>CAXTRL010000373.1:0-3550 GCA_964246575.1 uncultured Armatimonadales bacterium | reverse complement strand
GTGTCATACATGTCCCTACCGCTTTTTCTCGTCCATAATTTTACCGAACTCTTCTTCGGAATTCTCAGCCATATTGGAGGGTTCGGCGCTTGCGACGAGGCCGATGCGGCCCGTTAAGGCTTCCGCTAGGGTCATTCCCTCGTATTTTGAGTAAACAGAAGCAGGCGGCTTTGCTCCGAACTCCTGCCGGGCAAGCGCCAGCAGGTAATCGCTTACCTGCTGGCCGCGCTCGGCGGCGGCGGCTTGCAGGCGGGCGGCTTCTTCCGGGCTGACTTCTAGCGTCACTGTCATGCTTTGCTGTCTTTCTGCTTGTCGTCTTTCTTCGGCACGGGCTTGATGGTGAGGCCAAGTTCTTGAAGCTGCTTTGGTTCGACTTCCGAGGGCGCGTCCATCATTGGGTCGAAGCCGCCGCCGGACTTGGGGAAGGCGATGACTTCGCGGACGTTTTCGTCGTCGGTCAGGTACATGATGAGGCGGTCAATGCCGGGGGCCATGCCGCCGTGGGGCGGTGCGCCGAAGTCAAAGGCTTCGAGCATATGGCCGAACTGGGCTTGGATCTGTTCGTCGGTCTTGCCCAGCATCTTAAAGATGCGCTCCTGAATGTCGCGCTTGTGGATACGAATAGACCCCGACGCGCCTTCGGAGCCGTTGCAAACCAAATCGTAGGTATAGGCGCGGCAGGCGGCGGGGTCGGACTCCAGCATGTCCAAATGCTCGGCGTGGGGCATGGCAAACGGGTTATGGGCGAATGTCCATGTTTTGGAGTCGTCGTCCCACTCAAACACTGGAAAGTCTGTGACCCAGGCGAAGTGCAGGACATTGGGGTCGGCGAGCTTCTGGCGCTTGGCGATTTCCCGGCGCAGCAAATCTAAGGCTTTAGCGACAATTTCCGGCGTGTCGGCAACAAAGCCGATCAAATCGCCCGGCGCGGCTTCGGCCAGCGTGACCAGCCCAGAGATCTCATCTTCCGTCAAGAACTTGGCGATAGGTGACTTGACGCCTTCTTCAGTCACAAGCAGATAGGCAAGCCCCTTCGCTCCGGTTTCTTTGACCAGCGCCGTCAAATCGTCTATCTCTTTGCGGGACAGCGACGCGCCCGACGGGTAACGCAGCAGCTTGACCTGGCCGCCACTTGCCAGCGCGTTTTGGAACACCGAGAACTGGGTGTTTGCTAAAATCGGCGCGGCGTCTTTGAGTTCCAAGCTGTAGCGCAAGTCAGGCTTGTCCGTGCCGTAGCGGGCCATCGCTTCGTCGTAGGTCAGGCGCGTGAACGGGGTGACGACCGACTTGGGCGAAATCTTGGGGATGATCTCGGAGTACAGGGCCTCGACCACTTCCAAAACGTCGTCCTGCTCGACAAATGACATTTCCAGATCAAGCTGCGTGAATTCGGGCTGCCGGTCGGCACGCTGGGACTCATCCCGGAAGCATTTGGCAATCTGAAAATACCGCTCGATGCCGCCGACCATGAGAAGCTGCTTGAACTGCTGGGGCGCCTGCGGGAGCGCGTAAAAGAGGCCGGGTTCCAGGCGGTATGGCACTAAATAATCCCGTGCGCCTTCCGGGGACGATTTGGTCAGCACGGGGGTTTCGATCTCCAAAAAGCCGCGCCCATACATAAACTCGCGGATCAGCCGGATGGTTTCATGGCGCAGGCGCATTTTCTCAAACATCGCCGGGCGGCGCAGGTCCAGGTAGCGGTACTTGAGGCGCAGCATCTCGTTGATTGAGCTGTCTTTTTCCTCGGCAATCGGGAACGGCGGCGTCTTGGCTGGATTAAGGATCTCAATGGAATCTGCTGCGACTTCCACCGTGCCATTGGGCAGGTTATCATTCTCGCTGCCGGCAGGGCGGCGGCGCACGAGGCCCTGTACGCTGAGGCAGTATTCGGAGCGAACACGCTCGGCGACCGCAAGCGCATCCGGCGCATCGCCGCCGTCTACGGCAATCTGAACAATGCCGCTGCGGTCCCGCAGGTCCAAAAACGCAATGCCGCCCTGGTCCCGGTTCCGGTTCACCCACCCGTTCAGCGTCACCGTCTGCCCGATCATTGACTCTGAAACGCTGCCGCAATTGACTGTTCGCTGCCATTCTGCCACGATAATTTCTCCCCTACCCCGCTTTGGGTCCAAAGTGTGAGTGTTAGTATACCACACCGGCAGCGCAGCGGAAGAAGGAAGCAGGCAAAGAAAAAGCGAGGAAGTTCATTCCCTCGCTCCTCTTCGCTTAACTTATTCCGCCGTGACAACCATCGGCGGCAGCGGAATTTGCTGGTCTAGATGGCCCTGCGGCGATAAATCAATGTCCCAAGTCTTCGGCCCGACGCCGACGCCGTTGGTCGGCTGGAACTCAATCGTGTGCTTGCCGGCGGGAAGTTCCGCCCACTGGCCCAGAGCCAGCGCAAGATTCGGGGTGCCGTCCACTTTGACCCAGTATGCCGAGGTGCGGACCAAAGCCGGCTTGGGAGCGGTTGGGTTGCGGACAATCCAGCCGGAAACGGTGTACCAGCCGACCACCGATGGAGCAGCCGCGACAGCTTGCGCCGGAGCCGCCAGAGCCGGAGGCGCGGCAGGAAGCGGCGCGGGAGCCGGAGCAGCAGATGCTGTCAGATCCGGGGAGGAATGCGTACGGGTTGTCGCCAAAATCGGCGACGCAATCGGCAGCAAGATCCGGCGGCTGACATGAGCGCCGGGAGCAAGCGAGACCCAGACGCCTGGGCTGCGGCCAAACCCCGACTGGCCTTGCGGGACGAACGCGACCAAATGTTTCCCTGCGGGAACTGCCGCCCATCCGCCTGACGCAAGCGCCGGCATCAGACGTCCATCCACCCAAACTTCCTGAGCCGCAACGGCTTCGGTTTGAGCGCCCTGCCCTCGCGCCATTGAATCCTGCCGGGCATACACCGACAGCCAGGCCAATCCAGCCGGGCGCGGCGCCTGCGCCAGCCGTAGCGGAGCCGGATGGAGCGCGGACTTTGGCAGCAAAGGCTTCAAGCTGGCTGCGACAAGAGCCGGATGACGGCGAAATTTTGGCCGTTCGACAACGCTCCGTTTCGCGATCCGTGCCGCCGCGTGAGCTGCCAGATAAGTTGCTACAATAGCAGGATGATGACGCGGCAGCAAAGGGTGAAGCGCAGGCGCGGCGGCAACGCGGCTCGCTTTGGGCGATAAGACAACAGACGGTTTCGCCACCGAATGTGGTTTCGCGGCGACTGTGGCAGGCTTCGCGGCGACTATGGCAGTGTGCGGGGGCGGCTGTGAGTGCGACGCAGGCGATTGTGAGTGCGACGCAGGCGATTGTGACGCAAGCGTAGGCTGGGCAGGTGATGTGGCTGTCGGCGAAGGCCGCTCATGGTCCCAAACAAGGACGCCTGCCCCCGCCAAGAGTGCGGCCCCGGCCAGAGCGCCGGACAGCGCCCAAGTGCGCCGCGCAGGAGGCGCGGCGGCGGCTTCTTCCGGTGCGCCCGCCGCCGCAACCACCGCTGAGCGCAGGGCAGAAGCAAGCTGGCCCGCCGACGGATACCGCGCCGCCGGGTCTTTCGCCAGGCCGC
>CAXTRL010000372.1:0-3553 GCA_964246575.1 uncultured Armatimonadales bacterium | reverse complement strand
CTGCGGCTCTTTCTGCACGAGCATAACATCAACAAACTAAATTAGACCACTACCCAAAAGCTTACTGTATAGTCGATGTCTGGTGTTTTGCTGTTATTGGACATTTACTTACGCTTCTGCTCCAATTGATCTTCCACGCTCCATGGCTGTTGTACTTCCAGGCTTCGTATTGGAAGTGATAGCACATACAATAGTTGCCTACCTCGCCAGTGTGACAAAGCGCGGCTGGTACCGGCCTTCTTGGGCGGACTTCAGGATTACGCTGCCTTCACGCACGAAGCAGATGAGCCGTTAGAAAGGGATAGGCTTGATACGATGCTCAGGTTACTTGGAAACAAAGAATTAGACGCCTGGTTCCAGCGTCTCAACACGCCGCTCAAACGCCTGCCTGCGGACGAGCGCCGGGAACTACATGCAGAGGTGCGGCAGCATTTGGAGGCGCTGGCGGCAGCGAATGAAGAACTTGGCAGCTTGCCGGAGGAAGCGTGGGAACACGCGCTGACACAGTTTGGCGATCCCGGCAAGTTCGCGCGGCGCATGGTCTGGGAGTGGCGGCGCGGGCAGGGGTGGGTCAGCCCGGACATGGCGGCGGTGCTGTACGGATGCGGTGTTCATGCGGTGGCCTCGGTCGGATTTCTCGCGCTGTTCTGTGTGGTGAGTGTTCTGGATTACTTCTTTGGTGAGCGTATTTTGGGGAGGGGAGTCGGCTGGCTGTTGACGGCTGGGTACTTCGTCGGCGTTCCTGGTTTGACTGGTTTCAAGCTTGGGCGCAAGTACCCAAGCCAGGCTTCAAAGAGTGCATTGCACACAGCTTTCGTGCTGCCGATTTTGCCTACACTCATTGGTCTGATTGCAGCGATTTCGCAGGGGGTGAGCTATCAGTATGTAGTGATACTGGTGTCTTTCTTGGCCGTGTTTTCCGGCTGGCTTCTGCTGACCTGTGGCGCAGCTTATCTTGCAAGCGTCACGAAGCGCGGATGGTATCGGCCTTCTTGGGCGGACTTCAAGATTGCGTTGCCGAAGCGCCGGCGGCAGGTGGGATAAAGGAACCTACCCCGGAACTACGTTCCGACCCTCCCGAAGCGGGAAGGTCAAGAGTTCCAGACTATCAGCCGACACCGCGCCCGTTCTTATGCTCCTTACCTTCCCGCTTCGGGAGGGTCGGAACGTAGTTCCGGGGTAGGTTCCTCTTGCCCGCAAAAAAGCCCGTCGTTCAATCGCTGAACAGCGGGCTTTTATTTCTATCATTCCATATTCGTTAAGGACTACTGGTCGGGACGGGCGTTGGAGTGAAACCACCGGGATGATGCAAAGCGGCACTTCCTGCGGCGGCAAAAAAGACGATGTAGCTGATAATTCCCAGCACTAACAAAACCGTTCCGATGATGCCGCAGATGCGTCCGGCATTGACCTGACCAAGCTGCGATGGGTCCACCCCGCCAGTCTTCAGAGCATTGTTGCCTAAAACCCAGGCAACCGGGCCGAGAATCGGCAGGCAAACAATACTTAAAATGCCCAGGATCAAAATCAGCGTTGCGTTGCTGCTGGACTGCGGCGCTCCATAGGGTGAGGGAACACCAGGCTGGGGTGGCCAAGCTGGGGGCGGGGTACTCATGGGGCAGGTCTCCTTTGTGGTCTGTCAATGATAGTCTGTCAGTGAGCGTGTGCTTACTTGCTGAGGATATTCCCCGTCTTGATGCCGTGTAAACAGAACGCGATTTCTCCCAGCCCAAAGCACCCTCATCTCTTATTCCAGTTCCCCCATTATTGGGGGTTAGGGAGTTGCTATATTTTCGCTGGGAACCGCTGCTCCGAGTAGTTCTCCCGCCGAGCGCTGGGCAGGATAAGACGCCCGTCCGAGGCTCAGGGCGCAGGGGTGGGGGAACGTCGTGAGCAGCTCGCCAAGCTGAGTATGCAGGCGGCGGACGACCGTCTCGCGGGTCGCGCCGGTGTGCGGCAGCAGGGCGATCAGTTCATGCGAGTCGTAGCGGGCCACTAAATCCGAGCGGCGCATACATTCTTTGGCGACCTGGGCGATGCGGACAAACAAGGCGGCTTCCGGCAGGTCGCCGTCCACGCGCAGGCGGATCACGGTCAGCTCAAGCTGATGGCGGCTGGCACGGGATATTTCTTCGTTCAGTCGCGCTTCCAGGTAAGGGCGCGTGTAAAGGCTGGTCACCGGGTCAACCACCGTCGTCGGTGTGCTGTCGGCTTCTTCCGCAAAGGCGTCCGGGCCATGTGCCGCCAGCCGGAGGCGCTTGCGCTCGTGCTGCAAGGCGGCTTCGCGGACGGCGTCGCTGCGGAACATCTGCTGGAGCTTGCGGGCGGAGTTTTTGAGGATATGAGAAACGTAGTTGTTGGAAACGCCGAGGGCGCGGGCGATGTCGGTCTGGCTGTGGTCTTCGTAGTAGAACGAGTACAGAACCTTCTGCTCGATTTCTTTGAGGCGAGTCAGCGCATGTTCCAGCACCACTTTGTCTTCCACCGGCAGCTCGGTCCGGGCGGCCTGCGTGTTGCTTTCCGCGACCTGCACCCGTGACGAGCCGCTTTCCTGGGCTTCGTCCAGCGACTGCACGGCAAAGATGGAGCGCGTGGCCCGGATACGCGCGACTTCCGGCTCGGCCAAACCGAGCGCGGCGGCCACTTCACTGTCGTCCGGTTCGCGGCCCAGCGCGTGCATCAGCGTTTCGGACTCGCGCCGCACTTTCTGGGCCATTTCCTGAAGCCAGGCCGGTTCTTTGATGATCTGGGTGCGGTCCCGCAGAAAGTGGCGCAGGTGACCGTCAATGTGGTGCGTCGCGTAGGTAATCAGCTTCACGCCGCGCGTCGGGTCATATTGGTCAATCCCGTGCATCAGGCCGAGAAAGCCTTCCTGCACTAAATCCTCCAGCGGGACGTTCTGGGTGAAAAACTGCCGGGCCTGCTTTTGGACCAGCGGGCGAAATTGCAGCACCAAAGCGTCGCGGGCCGCCGCCGCGCTTGGGCCGCCAGCGTGGTATTCCGCCAGCAGCTTTCGGGCGCGGGTTTCATCGTCCTGACGGCTTGAGCCGCGCCGGTCCGGGCCGGCCCATGTTTTTTCTGTTTCTGTCATCTGAAACCCTCGCCCCGTCCGCACCAAAAGGGCAGGGCGGGACTTCTTAGTGTATTGAGCTGACCAGCTTGAAGATCGGCGACATGACCGAAATCGCGATGAAGCCGACCAGAACGCCCATAGAAACGATCAAAAGCGGCTCGATCAGCGAAGTCAGGCCCTTGACCATCGCATCCACTTCGTCATCGTAAAAATCGGCGACTTTGCAAAGCATCTCGGACAGCCGGCCCGTTTCCTCGCCGACATCCACCATATGAGTCACCATCGATGGAAAGAGGCCCGACGCCGCCAGCGGCTGGCTGATTTTTGCGCCTTCCCGAATCGAAGTCCGTGCGTTGGCAATCGCTTCCGCCAGCACGGCGTTGCCAGATGTTTCGCCGATAATCTCCAGTGAGCGCATCATAGGGACGCCCGACGCAATCAGCGTGCCGAACGTCCGGCAGAAGCGCGAAATGCTCAGCT
>CAXTRL010000371.1:0-3556 GCA_964246575.1 uncultured Armatimonadales bacterium | reverse complement strand
AGCCGACTGACCTGCCCGCGCACCTGGACGTGGACGTGTCTCATTTGCAGCCCGGCGACGTTCTGCGGGTCGCAGACCTGCCGCACAACCCGAAAGTAGACTTCACCAGTGCCGACGACATTGCCATTGTGTCCCTGCACTACTCGCGCACCGCCGAGGAAGTGGAAACTATTGACGAGGAAGAAGCCGCCGGCGCGGTTCCTGTGGATGCATTGACGGGCGAAGATGCAGTGACTGATCTTCGGGCTTCCGACAAAGAAGGCTCCGATACAGTCACCGGCGTTTAAAGTACCGGCTGGACTGCCCGTATCCAAACTGCCCGGCGCTTTGCGAAGCGCCGGGCATACTGCGTATGTCTCGTTTATCCATGCCCTCAACCGCAGCAAATACAGCCCCCAAATCGCTTGCCCTCAGCAGCCTGCCCTACTTAGCCGCCGCTTTTATTGTTTTCCTCGGCTGGGTGGAATACACTCGGACATTTCCGTCATTTCCGGTGTTCCCGATGGACGATGCGTACATCGTCATCCACAATGCACAGGTGCTGCTTTCCGGCAGCGACCCGAATTACCCCGGTTCTTCCGCGCTTGCCGGAACAACCAGCGAAGTGCATCTGGCGCTTGTCAGCGGCTTGATGCTGTTTCTGCACCCGCGCGTCGCTTTGCTGGCCGCGCTTTGGCTGGCTGCGCTGCTGTATGCGCTGGGCCTAGTGCGTTTGGCGCGGGTCAACGGGGCAAGCCGGGTGGCCGCCGCCGGGATCGCCGCGCTGGGGCTGATTGCGGGGCAAGCGCCGCATCATTTGATGAATGGTCTGGAAACCGGGCTGATGCTGGCGGCTGTGACCTGGGCGCTTGCCTTGCTGTCCCGCCCAGCAGGCCGGATTCAGTGGATACTGCCCGCGCTGTGCGGGACTTTGCCATTCATTCGTCCCGATCTGCTGCCGCTGTCGCTGCTTTTTTTGGCCCTGCACATTGGGCGACGCTGGCGGACACGTCGAGATTTGCCGCAGTTCTGCCGCCGCGCCGGACTGGATATTGGCATTGCCGTTTTGTTCGCGCTGCCCTGGGCGGTGTGGTGCTGGTCGTCCGACGGCTCCATGTTCCCTTCTACCGTCAACGCCAAGCGCTTTTATTTTGCACAGGCCGGGTGGCCTGCGGGTCTTCGGGCAAAGCTTGTTGCCCACGGGTTATTCCGTTTCTTGAAAGACTTCGGCTTGCTGTCGGTCTTTGCCGTGTTCTTGGTGAGAAGCTGGCTAGGGCGGGTTGGCATTGTCTACGGCGGGGTTTTGCTGCTGGCTTACTTTGTTCAGTTCCCTGGCGCACTTCTGACTTACGAAGGCCGCTACTTGTTCCCGCTGCTGCCGTTTCTTCTGCTGAGTGCGACCTACGCCCTGCGTCTGGCGCGGCCTGTGCTGCGGGCCGGGGCGGCGGGTGTCCTGGCGCTGGCGCTGGGGTTGTCTTTGCTGCATCTGCCGGGGTTTTGGAACAGGCACCTGGCGAACTGCCACTACGCAGTCAATGATCTCGCTGGGGTAGCCGGGTGGTGCAACCAAAACTTGCCCGCGAACTCGACGCTGCTAATCCATGACGCCGGTTATATCGCATATGGGACGCGGTTTCACCTCGTTGACATGGTCGGCCTCAAGACGCCGAGCAGTATCCCTTACAACCATAGACTAACTTATCCTTCTCAGGGGCGGGAGCGCTATCTTGCAGTCGGCGAAGTTGCATTTCGTGGGCACACGAGTTATCTGGCTGTGCTGGACATCTGGGACCGCAGCTACCTGACAGTCGCCGGTCTCAGAGCATTGGGATGGACGGTTCGCCTGATTAACGCCGACTATGCTTACAAAATCTACGCGATCCAGCCGCCGCGCGACCCAAGCCGCGCCTTGCAGCCTAATCATAATTTCCATGCACCCATCATCTCCGGCGAAGGCGTGACGATTAAGTAGGCCGCGCTTAAGTACCCGCCCTGAAGGGCAGGTCTGGCGGCGCAGACGCCAACCGCACGGTGTGCGGAAGATTACGATGGTCGCTTCTGCGTCTTCCCGGTCGCAGACCGGTTGGCCGAAGGCCCACAGACCTGCCCTTCAGGGCGGGGTCTTCATGCGGGGCTTTCACAGCAAATGAGGCTTTCACGGCAATTCTAAGCCGGCAGCGCGTCCACGGCGCGGTCGATTTCTTCGCGCGTGTTGTAGAAATGCGGCGAGAAACGCAGGTTTCCGCCCCTGGCAGCGGCGGCGACATTGGCGTCGGTCAATGCCTGCATGACCGTGTCGTTCGGCAGCTCGCGGTGCTTGAACATGACCAGGCCCGCCCGCTGGGCGTCGGCGCGGGGCGAAACGACGGAGTAGCCTTTGGCTTCCAGCTTCTCCGCCGTGTAGTCTGCCAGGGCCAGTATTTCCGTGGCGATGGTTTCTATCCCGACTTCTTCCAGCAGCGACAGCGCGGACTCCAAGCCCACCAGACCGAGGAAGTTCGGCACACCTTCTTCGTAACGCTGGGCGTTTGGCTTCGGCGAAAAGTCCAGCGGGTCGAACTTCATCACGTCTACCACTGCGCCCGCACCCATGTTGACCAGGCGCAGGCGGTCCAAAACGTGCGGGGCGATGTACAGGCCGCCGGTGCCGCCGGGCGCGAGCAGCCATTTGTGTGCGCCCGTCGCGACCACGTCAATTCCAAGATGCTCCGCTTGCAGCGGCAGTGCGCCGAGGCCCTGAATCACGTCCAGCACGACAATCGCGCCGCGAGCGTGCGCGGCGGCGGTAATCGCGGCGAGGTCGCAGCGGAAGCCGGTGCCGAACTGAATCCAGGACAGCGTTACGACACGGGTCCGGGCATCCATGACGGCGTCCAAATCGTCTGCGGTAAACGTGCCGTCGAGCCGGGGCGTCGCCAGTCGCGTTTCAATGCCCCGGTCCGCCTGCGCGTACCAGGGATACACGACGCTGGGGTACTCGCAGCGGACGCTCACGACGTTGTCCCCACTGTCCAGCTTCAGCGCGTCGGCGATCAGCGCCAGCCCCTGCCCGGTGTTTTTGGTTAGGGCCAGATGCTCAGGCGGTACGCCCAGGAGCCGGGCCATGCGTGTTCGCGCCGCTTCCCGTGCGGGCATGACCGTTTCCATGACAAACTTCATGGGGCTGATTGCCGATTGTTTGGCAGCTTCCGCCACCGCCGAAACGACGCGGGCAGGCGACGGCGAAATGCCGGCATGGTTCAGATAGATGGTTTCTTTCGTCACGGCGGAGAACTCTTGCTGGCGGTAAGACATGGGGTATACTGCTTTCATTGATTGGACTTTTATGGGGAAATGTTTATAGGAGGCTGATCTATGACTTCAGAAGACGCGGAAATTGCACGCAACGTCCGGCGTGAACTCGGCAAGCGTGCGATTGACGCGACCATGATTGACGTTCAAGTCAAAAGCGGCAACATCACTCTGGCGGGGCGCATTACGCATATGCGCGAAGACAAAGGCGCAAATCTGCGTTCCGAAGTGGACATTGTGATGAAAACCATGACCCGCGAGCGGCTGGTGCGCGGCTTTTTCGACC
>CAXTRL010000370.1:0-3557 GCA_964246575.1 uncultured Armatimonadales bacterium | reverse complement strand
CTTGCCCCTACCCTCCTGCTTGCCCCCACCCTCCTCTCCTTGCCTGCCAAAGAAGCAGCAAAAGCAGGAAAGTCGAAGTAAGCAGGAAAGTCGAAGTAAGCAGGAGGGTAGGGGCAAGCCCTACATATACCATTCACGGGTTGTTTACGTCTTCGCCGTCATCAGCCGGGTCGGGTCTACAATGTTTGCGTCAAAGACCGCGACGTTAGACTGCACCTGGGCATGGGTGCCGACCACGCAGCGCTCTAGGCTCGTTCCGGCGCTGACACGCGCCCCCGCCCACAAAATCGTGTCTTTGAGCGTCGCGCCCGCTTCAACCACGCAGCCGTCGCCGACAATCACGTTTCCCAGCAGCTTCGCCCCTGCGCCTACCGTGACGTTGTTTCCGAGCGCCGCCGGGCCGGTAATTTCCGCTGAAGGGTCAATCTGAACCCCTTCGCCTTGATAAATGCCGGGCGTGGTCTCCGTCAGGCCGAATTCCACATGCACCTTGCCGTTCAGCGCATCAAAATTGGTCTGCCGGTACACTTGCAGGTTGCCGACATCTTTCCAGTAAGAATGCGTCGCAAACCCGTACAGCGGCCTGCCTTCGGCGAGAAGCTGCGGGAAGACGTTGTTGCCGAATCCGTAAAACGTGTCCGGCGGGATGAGGTCAAACACGCCTGGCTCAAAGACGTAAACGCCCGTGTTCGCCATTTTGGAAAACACATCGCCGCCCTTCGGCTTTTCTAAAAAGCGCGTAATGCGCCCATCGTCATCGGTCACGACAATGCCGAACTGCGACGGGTCTTCCACTTCCGTCGTCGCAATCGTAGACGCCGCCTTTTTGTCCCGGTGCATCTGCATCAGCCCGGACAAGTCAATGTCTGAAATGTCGTCGCCGCCGACCACTAAAAACGCCTCGCCTGCAAAGAAGTCTTCCGACCGCTTGACGCTTCCGGCATCCCCCCACAGCTTGTCCTCGTGGGCATACGAGATGTTGACCCCCAGCCGCGAACCGTCGCCCAGGCCCTCTTCAATCACCGAGCCTAAGTAGTGAACATTGATCCGAATATCGTCAAAGCCGTGCTTTTTGAGATCCAAAACAATATGCTCAATCACGGGCCGGTTCACGATAGGAACCATCGGTTTCGGAATCGCGCGGGTCAGCGGGTCTAAACGGGAGCCGACCCCCGCCGCCAGTATCATTGCTTTCAAGTGTGTCTCCTCAGTTAGTAGCTTTTATTGAGAATAAAGAGCAGACGCCCAGCATTCATCTAGGGAATGAGGGCATCATAAACCGCGTGAGGGCCGATCCAGAACCAAACTAAACCCTCAGATCGCTCCGTCGCCAGCACGCGGTAATGTATGCCCACACGCGCCGACCAGTAGGGGCCAACACGCCTCAGTCGCAGTGAGGGATGACCAGCGTCCGCCTTCAGCAGCGCGAAGTTCTTATCGGCAAGCTGCTGAACTTCGCGTGGCAGGGCATTGTAGAGCTGCCAGAACTGCGGTGTCGTAAAGTAGTTCAAAGCGGCAGGCAGTGGCCCGACTCAAATTCCCGATGCGCTTGTTCCGCGAGTGCATCCAGCCGCCCCGCCAGCGCATCCTGTTCAATCTGCTGGTCCCACAGGTCGACTTGATACTCCTCAAACCAAGCCTTGAACTGCGCCAGTTCTGGAGTGGGAAGCTGCGTGACTGCTTTTTCTAATTCTTGAACGCTCATGTATTTTATTGTACCTTGCAGAAGCCAGCCCCCGCCGCCAGTATCATTGCTTTCAAATTTTGTCTCTCCTCGAATCGCGGCCTGCTTAATTTTGCTTTTGAGCGTGATTAGCTCCTACCAAGCATCTTTGAAGTGAAGCCGCTGGCAAAACACAGTAGGGTCTATTTGCCAGGCGATGCCTTCATTAGTTGGAAGCTGCCAATGCCAATGTCTGCCCTTCTCATTTCGACGGTACGAAGATCGTTTCCAGCGACTTATCAAACATTGGTAGCGCAAGTAGCCTATGGACAGACGCTTGTTGCGCGACTGAGGGCGGCTGTACTGACTGTGAACACGGTACAAACTTCTCACTCAGAGCCTCACGGAATATAAATCTACTTCTGCCGCCGGGGGGCGGGTGCGCCGCGCAGCAATCCGGCTGTACTTAAATCTTCGTCTACGTCCGGCCAGTGCAGGCCGTAGCCGCCGCCGCTGATTTGCCAGTTTTGCCGCTGCGCTTCGCCCGCGTCTTGCAGGCGTGGATACCAGTAAAGCGGCACGATGATTGTTCTGCCGTCCATCAGCGTAACACCTAGCGTATCTTCGGTAAACTCTGCGCTTGCGACCCGCTCGTCGGCTTTTAATGCGGGGTTAGGGTTGTCCAGGGCCAAAGTAGTCATTCCAAGCCTTCGAAAGTACCCCGGAATAAATTCCAGGGCTGAAGGGCGCTTCGCGCCGGCTGTCCTGGGGACAGAAGACAATCCTGCGTTATCTTACTCTTTTTTGTCCGCAGGACAATCAGCCAAAGGCTATTCAGCCCCGGATTTTAATCCGGGGTTCCTTTTTCACTCAAAAAACGCGCGGATAGCTTCGGCGGCGTACTCGGCTTGGTCGCGGGTCAGCTCGGGATGGACGGGCAGGGACAAGACTTCACGCGACGCCCTTTCGCTTTCGGGTAGGTCGCCTTCTTTGTACCCTAAAAACGCATACGCTTCCTGCAAATGGATCGGCAGCGGATAGTAAATCGCGGACTGGACGCCGCGTGACGCTAGGTGCTTTTGCAGGGCGTCGCGCTTGCCGCCCAAAACGCGCGTGGTGTACTGGTGGAAAATGTGGTGGTTGCTTCCCTCAGTGCAGGGCAGGATGAGGCCGTCGAGACCCGCAAGCGCTTCGGCGTAGAAGGCGGCGTTGGCGCGGCGCTGGTCGTTCCATTCCGGCAGGCGCAATGCTTTGACGCGCAGGAGGGCCGCTTGAATACCGTCCAAACGTGAACAGTAGCCGATTTCTTTGTGGAAGTAGCCTTTGCCGCCGGAGCCGTGGAAGCGGAGCAGCTTAACTTGTTCGGCCAGCGCGTCGCTGTCGGTCAGGACCATGCCGCCGTCGCCGCAGGCTCCGAGGTTTTTGGTGGGATAAAACGACAGCGTGTTGGCGTCACCCCATGCGCCGAGCGGCTTGCCGCCATGCAAAGCGCCGATAGCCTGGGCGGCGTCGCCGAGAAGGGCGAGTTTGTGCGTCTCAGCAATCTGGGCGAAGCGGGTCATGTCGGCGAGCTGGCCGAACAAATGCACCGGCAGGATTACTTTGGTGCGCGGCGTGATTTTCGAGACGGCGTCGTCTGGGTCGAGGTTGTAGGTGCGCGGGTCAATGTCGGCGAACACGGGAGTCGCACCGGCGAGGCAGATCGTCTCGCCGGTGGCGATAAAGGTAAATGGCGGCGTGATCACTTCGTCGCCTGGTCCAACGCCTAGCGCCAGCAGAGCCAGCAGCAGGGCGTCGGTGCCGGAATTGACGCCGAGGCCGTGCTTTGCGCCGCAGAAATCGGCGGTTTCGCGCTCAAAAGCGCTTGCGGCCAAGCCGAGACCGCCGAAGTCGC
>CAXTRL010000369.1:0-3563 GCA_964246575.1 uncultured Armatimonadales bacterium | reverse complement strand
GCGGCATAATCAAAACGTCAGGCAAATTCTGCCCGGCATCCTTTGCACTCGACAAAGGCAAACCACGCGAAAGCATGGGACGCAAAGCTACGGACCTTCCTTGAAACCTAATCTCAAGATGGCCGCCGGGCCGCCGAACTGCGGCGATTACGAAGGAAAACACCATGAAACAGATTCTCGAAAAGCAGTCAAACAAACAATCAAGCACAACTTCCGGCGCAAAGTCAAAGATTGTCGTTGTGAGCGCGGCCGCCGCGCTGCTCGGCACGGCCTCGCTGGCGGCTGCCGCCGGCACGCCCCAGGGACATCCAGCCCAGGGACATTCAGGCAAGACCGACGCCCAAGTCGGCCAAATGCTGGCCGCCAAACCGGCAGGCGGCGCCTGCGCCGTGATCGCCAAAGTGGACGGCGATTTATCTGACGCCCAGCAGGCCAAGCTTGCCGCAATTGGGGCCGACGTTACCCGGCATCTCGGCTTTATTCACTCGGTGGCCCTGACACTGCCCGCGCACAACCTTTCTAGGCTTGCGGCGCTGCCGTTTATTTCGCATCTCTCGTATGACGGCGCGGTCAAAAAGTGCGACTTGTTTACAGTCGCTTCCAGCGGCGCGGGCGCCGCCTACCAGCAGTACGGGCTGACCGGCCAGGGCGTCGGCGTCGCGGTGCTGGACAGCGGCATCCTCGGTTGTGCAGACCTTGATGACTCCTCCGGCAACAGCAGGATACGTGCCGCGCAGTGCTTTGTGCCAAACACCCAAGACAGCACGGACCTCTGCGGCCACGGCACCCATGTTTCCGGCATTATCGCCGGCAACGGGGAGGATTCAACCGGCTCACAGTACACCAAGACATTCTACGGCATTGCCCGCAAGGCAAACTTAATCAATGCGCGTGTGCTGGATCAAAACGGGCAGGGCAGTGTCAGCAGCGTTTTGGCCGGCCTGCAATGGGTTGTCGCCAACAAAACCGCCTACAACATTCGGGTCATCAACCTCTCGCTCGGCCACCCCATCGGCGAAAGCTACACCACTGACCCGCTCTGCCAGGCCGTCGAAGCCGCCTGGAAGGCCGGCATCGTCGTGGTCTGCGCGGCGGGCAACAACGGGCGTACAAACCCGACCAGCACATCCGGCGCAGCCAATGAAGGCTGGGGGACGGCTTACGGCTCCATCCAGTCACCGGCAAACGATCCGTATGTCATCACGGTCGGCGCGACCAAGTCAATGGACGGAAACCGTGCCGACGACCGCATCGCGACGTATTCCAGCCGGGGACCAAGCCGCCTGGACTTCGTGATGAAGCCCGACATCATTGCGCCCGGCAACAGGGTCATCTCACTGCTGGCCTACGGTGCCACTTTGTTCACTTGGGGTCCGGGCGTCGGCGACGGGCTGCGAATATCTGCGTATGAGAACACGACCTACGGCGGCACTTCCAGGGATTATTTCGTGCTGTCGGGAACTTCTATGGCAACGCCGGTGGTTGCCGGCGCGGCGGCTTTGATGCTGCAGGCCAACCCCAATCTGACGCCAGATACGGTGAAAGCTCGTCTGATGACTTCCGCCGACAAGTGGCTTGATCCGAGCGGCAACGCCGACCCCTGCACTTACGGCGCGGGCTACTTAGACATTCCGGCGGCGCTTGCTTCCACGATCGCGCCCACGCAGTCCGCCCTCAGCCCGCAGCTTTCAGTCGTCAACGGCGCGATTGTAGTCAACACCAATGTCATCGGCAGCACGAGCATTTGGGGCAGCCGGGCAGTCAGCGGCGTCAGCACGATTTACGGCAGCCGGGCAGTCAGCGGCGTCAACACTCTGGCGATGAGCAGAGCGGTTTCAGGTGTCAATACAATCTACAGCAGCAGTGTTTGGTCGGACAGGACCGTTTGCGGCTCCAGCACGGCGGCTGTGGACTTGTCCAGTGTGGTACTGAACGGAGAGTAGCCGAAAAACCACCTGTGTTCGCCAAAAGCAAGCCGAAAGGCTTGCTTTTTTCTTTGAGTATTCCTCTAAGACAAGCAGGAAATCAAGCAGGCGGCGGCGAACTTACATGCCATGACCAAACTGCTGACACGCCGCGAGATGGCCCGGCAGGCGCTGGCTGGAACCGCAGGCGCATTGCTGGCCGCTTTTGCCGTTCCCGCTCGGTCCCAAGCCGTTGACCTAATGCCCGTCGCCCTGCCGCCGCTGCCGAAGCCCACGCCAAATCCAGCGTCTCCGCAGGGCTTGAACCCTATGACCACATCCACCACTGAAGGCGAGCTGCTGACCCAGCTTGTGCCGGTCGCCGCCGGCTACACGCTGTCCGGCACGCAGGCAAAAGAAGTTGCCGCCCAGCTTCAAGATTATCCCGGCTCTTTCGCCAAAGCACGCGCTTATGCGCTGCCCGACGATGTCGGCCCAGCGTTTGCCGCCGCTGCGCCCGTGCGAAAGGAGCGTGTCAAATGAGAGCATCCCCTCCCGCCCCGGTGAGCGACATTGATTTAGTCTTTGCCACTGTCTCCGAGCAAAGCGACGCCCTGCACCGAAAGCAGATCACATCGGTGGAGCTGACGACGCTGTATTTGGACCGGCTGGAAACCCTGGGACCGAAGCTTGGCGCAGTCGCTCATGTCACGCGGTCCCAAGCGCTCGTGCAGGCGGCGCAGGCCGACAAAGAGCGGCAGGCCGGCAAAGTGCGCGGCCCGCTGCACGGAATCCCGTTTGGCGTCAAAGATCTGCTGGCGACCGCAAACGACCCGACCGAATGGGGCAGCCCGGCCCACAAAGGCCAGGTGTTTGATTATGATGCGTTTGTCGTGGAGCGCCTGCGGGACGCCGGCGCGGTGCTGCTGGGGAAGCTGGCGATGGTGGAGCTTGCCGGCGGCGGCGGCTACCGCTACGGGAATGCGTCGTCCACCGGCCCGTGCCGGACGCCTTGGAACCCAGACCACTGGGCGGGCGGGTCGTCTTCGGGATCAGGGTCGGCCACGGCGGCGGGCCTAGTGGGCTTCGCCCTCGGCTCCGAGACGTGGGGCAGCATTGTCTGCCCGGCGTCGTTTTGCGGCGTGTCCGGCCTGCGCCCGACGTTTGGCCGGGTCAGCCGCCACGGCGCGATGGCCTTGTCCTACACCATGGACAAGCTCGGCCCGATGGCCCGCTCGGCGGAAGACTGCGGCCTCATTTTAGACGCCATTTCCGGCGAAGACCCGCAGGACGCCACCACATCCGCGCACAGCCGTTTCCATCACGGCAAGCCGCGCCCCATCAAGGGAATGCGCCTCGGCGTGATCCGGCCCGACTACCACAGCGGCGACAAGGCCGGCAAAGCACAGCCGGAAACCGAAACGGCGTTTGAAGGGGCGCTCGGCGTCTTGACCGGCCTCGGCGCAGTGTTGTCGGATGCTGCCCTGCCGGATATTCCCATGAACGAAGCCGCCGGAACCATCGTCAACGTGGAGGGGTCGGCGGCGTTTGAGACTGTCATCCGGGACCAGCCCCGCCTGGCGAGGCTTGTGGACGACGAGCAGCAGGGCGGCCTGCTGGCGGGCTTGGTCATCCCTGGCGTGGATTATCTTCGGAGCC
>CAXTRL010000368.1:0-3568 GCA_964246575.1 uncultured Armatimonadales bacterium | reverse complement strand
CTTGCTTTGAGATGCTATCAATGCTTTGTTCCTAGCCAAGATTTTTGGAGTGTTTCCCGCAAGCAAACTCATCGAAATGAATTCATTTTCATTTGCTGTGCCGAACATTCGCATTTCGCCGCTGTTAAAAGTGAGTGTCGTTTGCCAGGACTCACCGCTTGTCCGAGGAGCTTCATCGTCTACTGCCGGGGTAACATAAGTTACATCTGTTTTTAGCCGAACCGTAATTGTGCCATTAGAGTTGATATGTGGAGTCGCTTCCAGGCTCGTCGGCACATCCAAAAAGACGCGAATTGGCTTCCCATGATCCTGCGTGGAAAAAGCCAATACGCGGTTGTACCGAGCTTCTGCGGGATATTCGGCATTTGTCTGAAGGCTGATCTCAGACGCCTCCGCGCCAGGGAATTGCAGCAGGGTTTTGTAAACCTCGGAAGCAGGCTGAGTATTGGAAGCAGGAATAGCAGTATAGCCAGGCACTTCCAGCACTTGATATGTGATCAAGACACGCGGGGGCACTGAAGCAGGTTTCTGGTCCGCGAATACGGTCTGCGTCAGGCAAAAAGCAAGAGCAGATGAGGCGAGGCCGACGGTAAATCTCAGCATTCTTTCCTCTATCGCTACCCTTCCGGGTAAGAGCCTAGCACGTTGACGTAGATGGACTGCGCCCGCAGGGCGTCTAGCGCGAGCTTGACGGGTTCGTCATTTTCGTGGCCTTGAAAGTCTACAAACTGCACATACTCCCAGGCGGTGTTGCGGGCGGGGCGGGTGGCAACCATTGTCAGGTTGACATTGAAGGTTTCAAAGGCACGCAGGGCGCGGCCTAGCGATCCCGGCTCGTTTTTGACGGCGAACAGGGCGCTGGTCTTGTCCCGGCCCGTCGGCGGCGGCTCGTTGCGGCCAATCACCAGAAAGCGGGTGCGGTTGTGCGGGCTGTCTTCAATCGACTCGTAGAGCATCGGGACGCCGTAGACTTCCGACGAGCGCTTTGGGGCAATCGCGGCCCCGTGCGGGTCGGCGGCGGCGCGTTCGGCGGATTTGGACGTGGGCATGATCTCGATCACCTCAACACTGGGCAGATGCTGGTCCAGCCAGCGGCGGCACTGGGCCAGCGGCTGCGGGCCGGTGTACAGGCGCTCGATTTCGCCCAAAGACTTAGCGTGGGTCAGCAGGTTTTGGACAATCAGCACGAAAATCTCGGCGCAGATCTTGAGAGGCGTGTCATGGAACATGTCCAGCGTGTAGTTGACCACGCCTTCGGTGGAGTTCTCGACGGGGACGACTCCATAGTCCGCCCGCCCGCGCTCGACTTCTCCAAACACATCGGCGATGCCCGCGCAGTCGTAGTAGGAGGCCGACGAGCCGAAGCGGGACATCGCCGCCATTTCGGTAAATGTCCCCGACGGTCCCCAATACGCCACGGTCATCGGCTTTTGCAGGGCAATAGAGGCCGAGATAATTTCCCGGTAGATCGCCAGCAGCGCATCTTTGGGCAATGCGCCGGAGCCGTGCATTTCTAAAAGCCGCACAATCATGTCCCGCTCGCGCTCCGGGGCAAAGTAGCGGGCGCTTTTGTTTTCCGCCTTCTGCCGGCCAACTTCCAGAGAGATGTCCGCGCGGTCGTTCAGCAGCTTGACAATCTCGGCGTCAATGCCGTCTATTTGTAATCGCAGGTCTTCTAAGCTCATGGTGCAGGTGTATTCGGCGCTTGGCATAGAGATTCCTGCCGCGCATGTGCTACAATGCCGCAGGAGCATTGTGCGTGACTGAAGGAACTGAACCCGCAGCGGAAACGGCTGCCGAGACGGAAACGATTACGGGAGCCGTGCGGAAGCTGGCCCAGCTTGTCGCGGAGCATGGGCTGTCGGAACTGGTCGTGGAAGAGGCGGGGATGACGCTGACTGTCAAGGCGTCTGCGGCGGTGCCTGCCGCGCCGCTTCTGGCAGCGATGGCTGTGCCGGCGCACCCGCATCTGCTAGCCCCGGCCCAGTCCCCGGCGTACTCGGAAACGGCGGTGCTGACATCGCCCAAGCCGAAATCTACGGCGATTGCGCTGGAGTCGCCGATGGTGGGCGTCTTTTACCGCTCGGCGTCCCCCGATGACCCACCGTTTGTTTCGGTCGGTGATTTCGTCAAAGTCGGTCAGCCGATTGGCCTGATCGAAGCCATGAAAGTGTACAGCGAAGTGCCGTCGGAAGTCTCAGGCCGGGTCACGGATATGCCCGTCGAAAGCGGCAAGCTGGTCCAGCAGGGGCAGCCGCTGATTTTTGTGGAGCCGCAGTAACCGAGATGCCCGAAAGAACACAAATCAACATCGGCATACTCGGCCTCGGCGTGGTCGGCAGCGGCACGGTGCGGGTGCTGACCGAGAACGCCGATGCGATTGCCCGCAAAGTCGGTGTTCCCGTCGCCGTGAAGCGCATCGCTGTTCGGGATTTGTCTAAGCCGCGCGATGTGGACGTTGACCCGGCGCTGCTGACCGAGCGCCCCCAAGACGTGACTGACGATCCCGAAATAGACATTGTCTGCGAGTTGATTGGCGGCATCGAGCCGGCGCATGATTTAGTGATGCGGGCGATCCAGCACGGCAAGAACATTGTCACGGCCAACAAAGAAATGATGGCGAAGGCGGGCCATGACCTGCTGCACGAAGCCGAAAACCGCGACCTAGATTTCAGCTTTGAGGGCAGTGTCGGCGGCGGCATCCCGATCATTCAGCCCTTGAAGCAAGCCCTCGCCGCCAACACGTTCTCGGAGATCATGGGCATCGTCAACGGCACGACAAACTACATTCTGTCCAAGATGACTGCCGAAGACGCCGACTTTGCCGACGTTCTCGCCGAAGCCCAGGCTCGCGGCTATGCCGAAGCCGACCCGACCAACGATGTGGAAGGCTACGACGCCCAGTTTAAGACCGCCATTTTGTCATCTATCGCGTTTACGTCCCGCGTCTCGCCCGACGACATCTATGTGGAAGGCATCACCCGCGTCTCCAAGCGCGACATCGCCGTCGCCAAAGAACTCGGCTACGTCATCAAGATCGTCGGCATCGGCCAGGATTTAGGCGACGCCTTGCAGCTCCGCGTCCACCCGGTTCTGCTTCCCGTCTCGCATCCGCTCGCGTCCGTCAACGACGTTTACAACGGCATCTACTTGAAAGGCAACGCTGTCGGCGATGTCATGTTCTACGGGCGCGGCGCGGGCAGCCTGCCCACCGGCAGCGCCGTCGCCGGGGACATCATTGAAATTGCCCGCAACATCCAAAGAGGCGCAACAGGCCGTTTAGGCTGCACCTGCTATGATCAAAAGCCCGCGCTGCCGATTGAGCGCCTTCGCACCAAATACTACATCCGCCTGACCGCCCACGACCGCCCGAAAGTGCTGGCAAGCCTTGCGTCCGTCTTCGGCGACTTCAACGTCTCCATTGAAAGCGTCGTCCAGCGTCCTCTGCCGGACGGCGACGCCGAGATCGTCTGGATCACGCATCAAACCTTAGAAGCCAACCTGCGCTCTGCGTTAGACGTCATCAACCGCCTGCACATCGTTTCCGCCATTGAAAACTGGATTCGCG
>CAXTRL010000367.1:0-3570 GCA_964246575.1 uncultured Armatimonadales bacterium | reverse complement strand
GCACCGAAGGCATCTTCACCGAGACCGCCGGCGGCGTCACGGTGGCGACGGCCCGCAAGCTGATTGGGCAGGGGCGCATTCCCAAAGACGAAAGCTTAGTCATCTGCATCACCGGCAACGGCCTGAAAACGATTGACGCCGTTCTGGGTAAGATCGGCAAAACGATCCCTATCCAGCCGTCGCTGGCGTCGCTGGAAGACGCGCTGACCGCCCGCGCTCATGCACTGCCGGCACAGGGTGGTGAAGTCAAGGAACTGGTGGCGGCGTCCCTTTAGAAAACAAAAAACCATGAGAGCGTATCGTGAAAATCTCGCGCCTGACGAAGAAGCGCGTTACCTGGAAATGCGAAAGGCCGACGCCGAGTCGCCCCGGCAGTTCGTCAATTTCGCGTTCTATAAACTTGACCCGCTGTTCCGGCGCGAGATGTCCGAAGACGAGCGCACCGATGCAGCGTGTGAGCTGTCGGCAGTCATCGAAGAAGCGAAATCCCGCTTCTTGATTTACCCGTTCAGCACGCTCGGCATCCGGCCTGAGTGTGACTTTATGCTGTGGCGAGTTTCCTACCACCTTGAAGACTTTGAAGAAATGACTTCGGCCGTGCTTCGGACGCGCATGGGGCAATACCTATCAACACCGTACTCGTACTTAGCCATGACGAAAACGTCTATTTATGTGGACGAGCATGATTTTGAGGACCGGGAAACGCCTGGGCGCAAGCAGATTGTCATCGGCGGCGGCAAGTACCTGTTCGTGTACCCGTTCATCAAGACCCGCGCCTGGTATCGATTAACCGAAGACGAGCGGCGGCGGGCGATGCGCGAGCATATCCTGGTCGGCCACGATTACCCCAGCATCAAGCTGAACACGACCTACTCGTTCGGCTTGGACGATCAAGAATTCGTAGTTGCGTTTGAGAGCGACTACCCGCAGGACTTTTTGGACTTGGTGCATCGCCTCCGCGAAAGCGAAGCCAGCGCCTACACCGAGCGTGACGTGCCGGTCTTTACGTGTCTTCGGCAGGACATTGAAACCATCTTAAAGCATACCGGCGGCGTGAAGTAAAGGAAGCCCCCACCCCCGGCGGGAACCGCCGGGGGTGGGGGACACCGCATCAAAGGAGAATATAACAAAAATGGCAGTCAGTGTAATGGTGCCGACCCCGCTGCGGAATTTGACGCAGGGGCAGGACACGGTGGAAGTGGAAGCGGCGCATGTCGCGGCACTAGTAGACGCTTTAGAAGCGCAGTATCCCGGCATGGGCGGACGCCTGCGCGGGGACGACGGCACGCTGCGCCGGTTCATCAACATCTACGTCAACGATGAAGACATTCGCTTTCTTCAGGGCGCGGAAACGCCGCTCAAAGACAGCGATCAGGTTTCCATCGTGCCGGCTATTGCAGGAGGATCTTAATTTATGGCCGTAGAGCGCTTTAATTTGACGTTCAATAATTTGATGCAGAACCAGCCGATTGTTTATAATTTGGGCAAAAAGTACCGGCTGATTACGGTGATCGAAAAAGCCAATGTCTCGGAAGAAGCCGGCTGGATGCAAATCGCGTTTAACGGCGACGGTGACGAAATCCAGCGGGCGATTGCCGATTTGAACACGATCGGCGTTGTGGTGACGCCGACGCAAATCGCAACGCTGACTTAAACTTCATATAAAAATCACGCGAAAAAACCGCACCCGCTAATAATGTGGCGGATGCGGTTTTTTCGTCAGTGTCTAAAGCGGCGTGGCGACGCGCTGCCAGGACAAGACGTTGTACTGGCTGCTGGTGGTTGGAAAGAACGGCGGCGGATTGGATGCCAAGCGGGTGTCGTAGCTGTAGCTGCCGGAAAAGCCGGAAACGACCTGAAGCGTAGAGCTGTTGAACGTGCCGAGGGTGCCGCGCACACTGGCGATCTCGCCGCCCATGCAGTAAAATTTATGGGGCTGGTGCAGCCAGTGGCCGTAGTAGGTTTGGCCGTTATACTGGGTGTAGCCGATGTTGTTGCTGGAATTCTGATCCAGGTAGTAGGTCGTGTAATCCACGGTTCGCAGCGTGTTCTGGACCAGTGCAGTGGCATCCAGTTCCATGTCTCCCAGGGGCTGGCCGGCGGCATTGTTGTCTGCAAGCTGGACCGTATTCGCAACCAAGCCCAGTGTGCCCGCTTTCTGCATGAAGCCGCCTGCGACTGTGTTCGCTGGGTCGGTTTCCGGCAGGAATGCGCCGCTGCTGTCTTTGGCGCGGGGCGTGTTATATGTCACGCTGCCGTTTAAGTTGATGTTCTTGTTGCTGGAATTCGACTGGCTTGGGTCGGCGTAAGTGGCGATGGTCAGCGCCTGGTTGTCGGCGATGACGCCGGACAATCCCTGGCCGGGCGCGGTATCCGCGCCGATGGTTTGCGGGTTGCCGTTTGAGTCGCCGAACTGCTGGGTGCTGCCGATGTTGCCGTCGCTGTAAATCACGCCGTTGGTGACGCCGGGTACGTCCGGCAGTGTGGACATGGTGAAGGTCTGGCTGGACGAATTGTATGGCCCGGCCTTGATGTGGGTTTTGCCATTGACCCGGTCCAGCGTGATCTGGGTCTGAATTAAAGTTCCGCTGTCGTTGTTTTGCTGGATGGTGATCACTTGATTGCCGCTGTTATCCACGCTGAGGACCATTTGCTGGACATCCGTGGTCGCGCTGGCGCTGGCTGCCGCCGCGCCTGAAGTCGTGTTGTCGGTCGAGTTCGCACAGTGAATGTAGATGCCGCCGCCGGGCGTGACGGTGATGCCGCTCGGCGAGTATGATCCCGGCGCGTTCCAGGGCGGCGTGGTTGCGTTGTCCGGCATGGTCTGGCCGAGCGCGGCGTACTGCTGCTTGAGGCTGGAACTCGGCATGTAAATTTTTGGGACTTGGTTGACGCCGGTGTTGCCGATCTTGGCGACGTTTAAGAACTGGTCGGTCTGCGTGCCGTTAGAATTGATGACCTGCGGGGCCTGCTGGCCTGAGCTTTGGCTGTTGTGATACCAGTTGACGCCCTGTGAGTAAGTGAACGCTTCATTGCCGCTGTAGTTAAAAATCGGCTTGCCGTCCACCCAGACGACGTTGGTGGGAACGCCGTCGGAGCCGTTGAAATGCGTCGGCCCGTCAAAAGTGTTCAAGCCGCCAACCCAGTAGATGTTGGACGGGTCGCGGTCGGTAAAGAACGCATATTTGCCGAATGAAGTCAGCGACACGTACGCCTGCACGGTTTGGGAAACGCCGCCGCAAGTGCCGGTGGACTGGATCAAATACTTTTTCGGCGCGTCCTGCCCGTTGGCATTGGCGAGGATCTGGTTGTTGGCGGCATCGGGAAAGATCCAAACCGCGAACGTGCCGCCGTTGAGCGTGTAGACCACGGCAGCATCACCGGGATTGCCGCCCCATGCGGGAAGCGGGAAAGCTCTCATAAGGGATGGCGGCGCCGACAGCTCGTGCATCCATTCCAGCGTGTATTCCATGCCGGACTCAGCGGTATTGAATGCTGCTGTAGACTGGGTTTGCCTTGCCGCCGACTGATCCCCATTTTCGGTCAAGCCCAGCAGTCCGCCGCCGCCAT
>CAXTRL010000366.1:1837-3577 GCA_964246575.1 uncultured Armatimonadales bacterium | reverse complement strand
GCAGCGCAAAGGAAAACAGAATGATTCAGGATTATAGCCGCCTTCGGGCGGCGGATAACAGTGGGGCGCGGGAGCTTCTCACGATCCGCGTACTTAAAGGCTCTAACGCCAAATACGCCCATATCGGCGATATTATCGTGGCGGCAGTGAAGTCGGCGACGCCGGGCGCGGCGGTCAAAAAGGGCGATGTTGTGAAAGCAGTCGTCGTTCGGACCCGGCAGGCAATCCGTCGGCAGGACGGTTCGGTAATGCGTTTTGACGAGAACGCCGCCGTAGTGCTGACCAACAACCTTGCGCCACGTGGCACCCGCGTCTTCGGCCCAGTCGCCCGCGAGCTGCGAGAATCGAAATTTGAAGGCGCGATGAAGATTATCTCGCTTGCGCCGGAGGTGCTTTAAGATGTATACACCGCCTAAGAAAAGCGGCCCACGCCGCAATATCGCCCAGTTTACCGGCAAGATGCGCCTGCTGACCGGCGACACGGTCCGGGTGCTGACCGGCAAGGACCGTGGCAAAGAAGGCAAGATCACGAAAGTTATGCGGACTGAAGGCAAGGTTGTTGTTGAAGGCCTGAATATCGTGATCAAGCACCAGAAGCCGAAGAACGCCGGCGCACCGGGCGCGGCAGGCCAGGGCGGGCGCATTGAGCAGTCCATGCCGATCCCTGCCTCTAAAGTCCAGTTGATTGACCCCGCCGACGGCAAGACCGCAACCCGCGTCGGAATACGGACAACGGAAAGCGGAGAGCGTGTGCGCTTTGCCAAGAAGTCGGGAGGAGTGATTACTAATGGCTAATGAGACTAAACCACAGCCGACGCTGAAACAAAAGTACCAAGATGAGATTGTACCCAACCTGCAAAAAGAGTTCGGCTACAAAAACGTCATGCAGGTTCCGCGCATTGAAAAAGTCGTGCTGAACATGGGCGTCGGTCAGGCCGGGCAAACCGGCGGCGATGCCAAGCAGCTTGACGGCGCAGTCAGCGACCTTGCCACCATTACCGGTCAGAAGCCAGCGGTGACGCGGGCTAAGAAATCTATTGCGAACTTCCGGCTGCGCCAGGGCGCACGGATTGGCGCGAAAGTAACCCTGCGCGGCGCTCGGATGTACGAGTTCCTGGACCGCCTGCTGAACGTGGCGCTGCCCCGTGTCCGCGACTTCGGCGGCATCAACCCAAACTCATTTGACGGACGCGGCAACTTTGCTATGGGCCTGAAAGAGCAGCTGACGTTCCCGGAGATCGTTTACGACAAAGTAGACAAAGTGCGCGGCATGGACATCATCATTGTCACCACTGCGCCGTCGGACGCGGAAGCGCGTTCGCTGCTGAAAGCCATCGGCGTCCCGTTTCGCGGCGAAAAGCAGGGCGAGCGGCTTCAGTAGATTTGTTTGCCGTGTCGATTTTGCGCGGATTTCAGGTATACTATTGCCTGTTTCCGCGCTCCAAGCGCAAAGAAGAGCGTAAAGAAGGAAAAACCTTTGGCAAAAGAATGCCTGATCCAAAAAGCCAAGCGGACCCCGAAGTTTTCGGTCCGCGCTTACAACCGCTGCCAGCTCTGCGGGCGAGCGCATGGATATATGCGTAAGTTCAGCATCTGCCGCATCTGCTTCCGCGAGCTGGCGCATCAGGGAATGATTCCCGGCGTGACCAAATCATCCTGGTAGCATTGCGTACACGTTAATATCGGCCATATCGGGACTATACGAAAATAGCCCGTCTGATGGGAGAAAATTATGCCGGT
>CAXTRL010000366.1:0-1737 GCA_964246575.1 uncultured Armatimonadales bacterium | reverse complement strand
GCCATATCGGGACTATACGAAAATAGCCCGTCTGATGGGAGAAAATTATGCCGGTCTCAGACCCCGTCGGCGACCTACTGACACGTATTCGGAACGCCAACAGCGCGAACCACGAGTCACTGGAAGTCGACTCCTCGAAACTTAAAATTGAAGTTGTCCGTATTCTGCATGAAGAGGGCTATATCAAGTCCTACGAAATCGTCAAGCAGCCGGTACAGGACAACATCAAAGTCACCCTCAAATACGGGGCGCGAAACCGCGAAAAAGTCATCACGAACTTGAAGCGCGTTTCCAAGCCCGGCCTGCGCGTTTACCGTTCGCACGACAATCTGCCGACAGTCCTGCGCGGCCTCGGCATTGCCATCGTCAGCACGTCGCAGGGCGTGATGACCGCCAAGAAAGCCCGCAAGCTGGGCATCGGCGGCGAAGTCCTGGCATTCGTCTACTAAAGGAGCCTCCCATGTCACGAATTGGAAAGCGGCCTATCCCCCTGCCACAGGGCGTGGAAGTCCAAGCCGCCGCCGACGGCACTTTGACGGTCAAAGGCCCTAAAGGCACACTATCTCGCCAGATTCACCCACGCATGAGCGTGGAAATTGAAGAAAGCACTTTGCTTGTCAAGCGTCCGACGGACCAGCAGGATGACCGCGCTTTGCACGGCCTGACCCGGTCTCTGGTTAACAACATGGTTGTCGGCGTGTCTGACGGCTACAAGCGTGTTTTGGAAATTGAAGGCGTCGGCTACCGCGCCGCCAAAGACGGCGCGAAGCTGGTCTTGAGCCTCGGTTTCTCGCATCAGGTTCCGGTCGTACCGCTGGAAGGCGTCTCTTTCGAGGTCGGCCAGGATACCAACACGCGCCGCCCGTTTATCACAATCATCGGCATTGACAAAGAGTCAGTCGGCCAGCAGGCCGCTGTTATCCGCAAGCTGAAGCCTCCGGAGCCGTATAAAGGCAAGGGCATTCGCTATCAAGGCGAAATCGTCCGGCGCAAGGCCGGCAAGAGCGGCAAGGCCGGCGGTAAAGGCGGCGGCAAGGGCGGCAAGAAGTAGAAAAGAACCCCTCCCGCTCGTACCTCGCTCCCTCCCCTGCAAGGAGAGGGTGAGGAGTCAAGACAGGCCAAAAGCACCTTCGCTTACTTTTCGAAGTCTCTTTCCTTCTCCTTGCAGGGGAGGGAGCGAGGTACGAGCGGGAGGGGTTCTTATGATATCCGGCTCATAACGCGGACGTTTCAGCGTCCGTGACACGGGTGGGCTAAGAGGAAACTCGACATTATGGCACAAATCAACAAAAACGAGTCGCGGCAAAAGCGGCATATTCGCGTCCGAAAGCGCGTTCTGGGAACGCCTGAACGGCCCCGGCTGAACGTCTACCGCTCGTCCAACAACATTTACGCCCAGATTATTGATGACCTGGCAGGCCGGACACTAGCGGCGGCGTCTTCGCTGGATGCCTCGCTGAAGGGCGATACGCCTTCCAAAAGCGTGGGCGGTAATATGGAAGCCGCGAAGTCGGTAGGGGCGCTGGTCGCCGAGCGAGCAAAAACAGCGGGCGTTTCTAAAGTAGTCTTTGACCGCGGCGGCTACCTTTATCATGGGCGGGTGCAGGCTTTAGCCGACGCGGCACGCGAGAATGGACTGGATTTCTAAATGGCACTGATTAACCCGGATACGCTGAACTTAGAAGAGCGTGTCATTCAAACAAACAAAGTCCAGAAGACCCACAAGGGTGGCCGGAC
>CAXTRL010000365.1:0-3597 GCA_964246575.1 uncultured Armatimonadales bacterium | reverse complement strand
GCGGCACAGGAAAACGGTGTGGCCGGTGCCGATGCGGGCCAGCACGACGATGATTTCTTCGGAGCCGCGCAGCTTGAGCGATTTTCGGATGGCGTCGGGTTCGAGCGGGAAGCCACGCTTTTTGATGATGACCCGCCCGACATTGTGCGCGGTCAGCGCGGCTTGCAGGCGCTTCTTGCCGTAGGGAAATTGGTCCAGCACTTCGTAAGCGTCGGCAAACGGCGTGGGCGTGAAAGTGTCGCCGAGCAGATAGGCAATCTGCGGGTCTACCGGCACGGCATGAATCTGGGCGGCGAACGTGCCGACAAGGTGCGCCCGGATGACTGCCGGGTCCGGCTCGTACAAGTAACGGCTGCTGGTGGGCGCGTTCCAATCGCCTCGCTCGTCGGCAATGCCTGTGAGTGTCTGCGGGCCAGACGGCGTGAGGAGCGTCGCGGCCAGGGCGTGCCCGGACTGCGCTTCTCCAAGCCACAGCAGCGCTTCCCGGCATTCGCCGTTTTGGGACAAAAACTCCAGCTCGGCCCCAAACGGCGTGGCAAGCGCGTGGTCAATCGCCGGGGACAGCTTGACGCCGATGGATTGAACGCTTGACGCCGATAGCATATGCAGCCAGGATAGGGGCGGCAGGTATTCTTCCGGGTCGGAGACGCGGCGGCTGTTTTGACGCCGGGCTGGGTCAAGCCAGGCGGCGTCAGTGTCAAGCACGGCTTCGACGAAGTCGGTTTGGCACACAATGATTTGGTCGATGAAACCCCAGACACGGGCGTTTTGGGCGGCAAACGCGGCCCGCACTGGGTCACTTTCATAAAGCGTCACGCGCAGGCCGGCGCGGGCGAAGGCAAGCGCATCGCCGCCGATGCCGCCGCCTAAATCCGAGATGGTTGCTGCGCCGGAGGCCGCAAGACGCGCCGCGTGGTAATCGGCGACGTGCTGCCCCGACGCTTGTTCCAACGCTTCCCGAACAAAGTACATTTGGGCGGCAAGCGGCCCGAACTTCGCTTCGCCGCGCTTTCGCAGCTCGGACATCTCCCAGGCGGCGGCAGCCTGTTCGGGCGTCGCCGACCGGCGCAGGCGCGTCAAGGCCGTCAGCGTGTCGGCCCGGTCCGCACGCAAAGCAGCGGCTTCGGATAAGATAATCCGGCCAGGAGAAGACAGCAGAAAAAACGCAATGTCGGGAGAAAGCGAAGTCACGCAGGGGATTGTACCCGGCGCGGCGAATAGTCCGCCATGTCCTTTCAGCCGCCGTCCAACTGGGACCCGATTTATGCCGGCACGGACAGCTATGTGTTCGGCACGGAGCCGAGCCAGATCGCGCACACGGCGTTTCGGTTCTTTCAAGCTTTTGGGGGTGACCCAAGCAACGCGGAGGCGCTGGATCTAGGCTCCGGCGAAGGCCGGGACACGGCGTTTCTCGCGCAGCAGGGGATGCGCGTCACCGCGCGGGACATTGCGCCGACGGGCCTGCAAAAGACGCAGGCGCTGCTGGGGGAGTGCGGCGTCCCGCCGGACCGGGTTGATCTGGCGCTGGGCGATGCGCTGGCGTTTGAGTACCCCACAGAAACCTATGACATCGCCCTCGCCGCGAACGTCTTCCAATTCCTGCCGCCTGCCGAAGTTCCAAGCTGCTTGGAGCGGCTGCAAGGGGCGACCAAGCCCGGCGGCATCTGCGCGGTCGGCGTGTTCAGCCCGGCGATGGCGGGGTGGGGCGTTGACATTGACCGCTACTGGACCGCGACAGCGGATGAACTGCGGGCGTTTTTTCCGAAAGAAGCCGGCTGGCTGCTCTTAGACCGCACGGAATACTGGACGTATCGCCCCGCCGACGACCTCATGGCGTCGTTCGCCTATGTTGTTGCCCGGAAAGGACCAACCCCATGACAGCGCACCATCTTTATTTGATCGCCCCCGGCGGGTCGGCTTCGGAAGTGCGCCGGTTTTACGCGGATGCGCTGGGGCTTGCGGAAATCCCCACGCCCGGCAGCCTGGCGAACGCTTCGGTTCTGTGGTTTGAGGCCGGCGCTATCGTCTTCCATATCGGCAGCCCAAAGACGGGCAGCGTCGGCGACGGCCATACGGCGCTTGCCGTCGGTGATGTTGCCGCCGCCCGCGCCCGGTTTATCGAAATGGGCTACGCCGTAGACGACACGGTGATCCCGATGGGCTACCCACGCTTTTACGTCCGGGACCCCTGGAACAACCAATTTGAGATCCTGCCGTCCGTGCTTTCCTATATGCAGCATTAAACGCGGCATTTTGCTGGGTTTTATGGTAAAATCCGCAAAAGGAACGCAGAAAAGGAACGCGGATGTTTGATTTGCTCTTCTGCGGGCTGACCGCTGCGCTTTCGGGCGGGCGCGGCGGCGAACATTCTGATGCAGCACTGATTGCGGCGGCGCAGCGCGGCGACGTCCAAGCGTTTGGGACGTTGCACACGCGCTATTACACCCGCATTTACCACCTGGCGTACCTCAAGACAAACAATGTGCAGGACGCCGAAGATGTGGCGTCGGAGACGTTTGTTCGTGCGCTGGCCCATCTCAGCCGCTACCGCGCGAAAGACGAAGCCACTTCGGTGTATCCCTGGCTGCACCGGATCGCGCTGAACCTGGTGGTCGACGGCAGCCGCCGCCGTCCGCCGTCCGGGGTTGTGTCGCTGGACGCACCGGCCATTGCAGGCATCCGTACACTTTTGGATTCCGCGCTGCCGGGCGCAGGGCCGACGCCGCACGAGATCGCCGAGCGCTATGAAGTGCAGCAGCTTGTCCGGTCTGCGATTGCCGCGCTGCCGGAAGACCAAAGTGACGTTCTTGTTTACCGCTATCTCGGCGACCTGTCCCTGCGCGAGATCGCGCCGCTCCTCAGCCGCTCCGAAGCCGCCGCCAAGTCCCTGCTGCACCGCGCCGTCGTGAATGTCCGCCGGGAAATTGAGCGCCGGGTGGACGCCGTGGAGCGGCTGGAGCTTAACCGCCGCAAGCCTGCCCCTGCCGAGAAGAGTATCGCTGAGGAGACGCTTCATGCCGGACGATCTTGACCTAGAGCCAAGTGAGCGCGGAACGGCCCGGCTGGTTCACGCGGCCCTCCATGCCCCGCCCCCTGCCGGTGAGGCCGAAGCCGAGTCGCGCCGCCAAGTGGAGCAGTTGATGCAGGAAGCGGCCCTGTCGCCTAAAGTTCTGCGCGAAGCTGTCCGCGTCCAGCCCCGCCGCTCTTGGTGGCGGAAGCTGTTCCGTAAAGGATAATTTTTATGCCGATTGTTGCCGGGGTGGTCTTTAAGCCGCTCGGAAAAATTACGCTTTGTGACCCAAGCGATCTGACGCTGGCAGTGGATGACGCCGTGATCGCGGAAGGCGACAACGGGCCGGAATTTGGGTTCGTTAAAACGCCGCTTCGGGCCGTATCGGGCGAAGATGCGCCTGCGCCGGTGCGCCGCCTGCTGCGGCTTGCGACTGCCGACGATTGGCAGCGGCGGGAGCGCGGGGAGCGGCGGCAGGCGGAAGCGTACAAAGTCTGCAAAGAAAAAATCTCCCAACTCAAGGTCGTGATGAAGCTGATTGAAGCGGAATGGGCCTTTGACGGGACGCAGGTGACGTTCCACTTCAC
>CAXTRL010000364.1:0-3600 GCA_964246575.1 uncultured Armatimonadales bacterium | reverse complement strand
CGCTTTCTTCGGTGTACAAATCCGGGGTGCGGCTTTCCATCATTAACACGCCAATCAGCTCATCGGCGACCACCAGCGGCAGAGCCAGCCGTGAGCGCATTGCGGCAGTGTCGGATGCCGCCGCCGGGAGGTCCGGGCCGATCAGTGCGGTTCTGGCACGCAGGGCGCGGGCGGCGACGCTGTCGCCGCTCAGGGCCAGCGTTTCGGCCCCGATAAGCTCGTCCGCCCGCTCGCCTCGCGCCGCCCGGACCGTCATGGTCGCGCCGTCCTCGTCCACAGTCATCAGCGACGACTCGTCGCTCCAGACCAAACTTGCCACAATATCTAAAATTGAAAACAGCGCGTCTTCCAAAGTGGTCGCCGCCCGCACCTTTTGCATCAGCTCATAGACCGCCGACAATTCCAAGTCCCGCTGACCAATCCGCCGCTCATACGACGCCGCGCTTTGCAGGACTGTGGCGGCTTGGGACGACGCCACGGCAATCAGCTTCAGCTCCTGGTCGCCGTAGTCCGTGCCGTGCTTGCCTAAGATTAGAAAGCCGACGGCGGCGTCGTCCACGACCAAAGGCACCAGCGCCGCCGCTCGGTGCCGGTCCAAGAACGCCTTGCAGACCGGCTGCCAGTCCGGGCCGAAAAGCAGCGCGGCGTCTCCCGCGGTCAGGATGCGCGGCGCACGCAAAGCCCGCGACTGCGCCGGCACCGGGACCGGCGTGATAAACGAGCGCAGGCGCTTGCCGAGCGCGTCCGAGACGCCGCGCCAATGCATGGCGCTCAGTCCTTCGCGTGAGTCGTCGAACATCAAGAGCAGCCCGGCGTCGCTGTCGGTGATCTGGGTCGCCAAATCGTTGACAGTCTGTGCGGCAGTCTGCACCCCGGAAGTCGCCGCCAGGGTTTTGCTGACTTCATACAGCGTCGTCAGCTCGGCGTAACGCTTTTCCTGGGCGGCGATAATGCGGGCGTTCTCGATTGCGATCCCGGCTTGATGCACAAACGTAGACAAAAGCTCGATGTCGGCTCGGTTGATGCCGCGCTGCGGCCCGCTGTTGGACTCGACCACGACGCCGATGCAGCGGCCACGGGCGACATTCGGCTGGGCTTAGAATGCATCCATGTCCAGCGCCTGGGCGTATTCCCGGATCATCGGCAGGGCGTCGGCGCTGTCTTCCACAAAAAGCGGCATCTGGCGCTGGGCGACCATGCCGATGACGCCGACGCCCATGCCGACCTGGGCTTCCGCGTTCGCGCTGTTCGTCGTCAAGGGCATCCGGTGGTGGTAGCCGCGCACGATGCGCGGCGAGAAGCGGCCCGTTTCCACATCCAGCAAGTAAATCCGGCAGCGGTCAAAATGCACCACATCCACAATGTTGTCGGCGACCTGGTTCAGCACCTGGTCCAAATCCAGGGTGGACGTAATCGTTTCCGTCAGCGCCGCCAGGGTAGACAGTTCTTGCAGCTTATGGTTCAGCCGTGCATAAAGCTGCGCGTTGTTGATGGCAAGCCCGGCTTGGGTTGCAAAAATGGAGAACAGCCGCAGGTCTTCATCACTGAACAGCAGCCCGGCGGCCCGGCGGCGAATGCACAGAACGCCCTGCACCACGCCGTTTTCGTCCTTCATCGGCATGCAGATAGAAGAAGACACGTCTGCAACGCCCCCGATGCCGGAGCCTTGAAACCGGGGGTCGTCGTCCAGCGAGTTTAAAAGAAGCGGCTCGCCGGTTTCCACCACCCGGCCCGCCACGCTGCTGCCGACGAAAATGCGGGTGTTTTCCACAACATCGCTGGGCAGCCCAAATGCCGCCGCAATCACCAGTGAGTCCGTGTCCGGCAGGCGAAGCAAAAGCGAACAAGCCTGCGCTTCCATCACCGCCGCCGCTTTTTCCGTGATCATGTCCAGCAGCCGGTCAATTTCAACGCTGTCCATGGCTTGACCAATTTCGTAGACCGTCGCCACTTCCCGGATTCGCTTCTCGACCTGGCTCTGCGCCACTGTGATTTCGTCCTGCCAGCGTGTTTGGCGCAGGGCGATGACAAAAAACGGCGCGAGCGTTTCCTGTATCTCCGGCAAGCGCTGTCGGGCTTCTTCGGAAAGCAGGGCTGTCCAGACGCCAAGCAGCCTGCCGCCGCCGTCCCAAACCAGAACGGCGTCCACGTCGTCAGCCCGTGCGGCAAGGCAAGTTTCCGCCTGAACGCGCAGCGCAAAGCTGTCTTGCCCGGCCAGAAAGCACAAGGTTTCGTCTGGGCCAAACCGGTACAATGCCAGCGCCTTTGTGCCGAGCGCTTCCCCGGCGAGGGCCAGCAGGCGCGGCAGGGCAGCGGCATCCGCCGCCGTGATTTCCGCCGCCTGCCGAAGAATATCATTTGATGTCATAGCTGCCTTCATTATCCAATGCTGTTATTATCCGTCACTTTTCGCCCCCTGTCAAGCCAGCCTGTTTGGTTCGTTTATGCAAGTGGGAGACTGGGAACAATTGGAAAAATACTGTCAAGAAAGAAGGCGACACATGGCGCTCGAAACAAAGCCCCGCGACACACGTATTCCGATCAGTGACGCCCCGGACAAACCCGCTTTTCGTGACGGCGCAGATGAAATCGCGGACCGCGCGATCCTGGCGGGCGCACCCGTGGATCATGCGCTGGGCAACCGCAACGCCGCGCTGACGGAGACGCCGCACGAAAAAGAAATAGATGCCGCAAACGGCCTGCGTGGCTCCGGCGGACGCACGCCGACCGATGAAGATTTTGACGGCCTGCTGACCCCCGCAGGCGTCAGCCACGATACCGTCGGCACCGATATTTCCAACCGCACCCTTGTTTTCGGCGATGACGGCAGCCTCTAAAGGCTCAACCCGACCGGAACGCTTTGAGATGACGGCGTGTTATGAAATTGCCAGTAATTGCAATAGTGTCGGCAGATATGCTATAATTACGCATCAGTTTCAGAGAACACAGACTTCTGGAAGAGCGGGCATCGCGCCCGCTCTTTCTGTCTGTTTAAGCTAAGCGATTTACAGGCGTAGTAGGGGAGCATGGGAAGTCTATGAACGGCGATTTTATTGAAGCTCTGCGGCAGATTGAAAAAGAAAAAGAAATTCCGTTTGCCACGCTTTTAAAGACATTGGAAGTGGCTTTAGGCAAGGCTTACAAGAAGCATTACAATATCACCGGCGATGTCGCAGTCCACATTGACACCACCAAAAATGCGTTCAAGTTTTCCGCTGAGAAGACCGTCGTTGAGGTGGTTGAAAACGAGCATTCGGAGATGACTCTGGCAACGGCCCAGAAGATTGACCCGAACGCCGCGCTGGGGGCTATGATCCCGGTGCTGGTGACGCCGGAAAACTTTGGGCGCATCGCCGCACAGACCGCCCGGCAAGTGATGATGCAGGAGTTCCGGGAAACCGAGCGCGAGAAGGTCTTTGACGAATACAACGCCAAAATCGGCGAAGTGGCGACGGGGATTGTCCAGCGCACGGAGATGGGCAACGTCTACATCAACATCGGCAAGCTGGAAGCGCTGCTGCCGAAGCAGGAGCAGGTTCCGACCGAGCCGTACCGCTTTAACGACCGGATTAAGGTATACTTGCTGGAAGTCAAGCGGTC
>CAXTRL010000363.1:0-3614 GCA_964246575.1 uncultured Armatimonadales bacterium | reverse complement strand
CTTTCTTACCAAACGCTTTGGGAACTTTGGGACAACGAACACGACGCAATTTACGACACGCTTTAGTGACAGGGCATTGATACATAAGGAGCAGCGACGCTTTGCAGCAGACTTTCATTCAGACAACGCAGCAGCATACGATTACCGTTCTCGTGGACAACAAGCCGGGCGTTTTATCGCGCGTGTCCGGGCTGTTCTCGCGCCGGGGCTACAACATTGAGTCCCTCGCGGTCTCAATCACCGAGAACCCGGAACTGTCCCGCATGACCCTGGTGGTCAACGGTGACGAGGGGGAAGTGGAGCAGATTACGAAGCAGCTTCACAAGCTGATTGAAGTGTCTAAAGTCCAGGACTACATCAACATCCCGATTATCGCCCGCGAACTGGCCTTGATCAAAGTCAACGCTTTGGTGGAAAACCGAACCGCGCTTTTGCAGCTTGTGGAAGTGTTTCGGGGCCGGGTCATTGACATGTCGGAAAAGACGTTCGTCATTGAGCTGACCGGCGCGAACGACAAAATTGATGCGTTTGAGAAGCTCTTGGAGCCATACGGCATTCGCGAACTGGTCCGCACCGGGCGGATCGCCATGGCGCGGGGCGTCCGAGGAATTTAGTCTAAGTCTATAAAGCGTGATCTATGAAAGAGCTGATTGACCCGCAGCAGGCGCATCTGCTGATGCTTGGCGTTCTCCTGCTGGCCCCAATTATCGGCCTCGCCTGGGGCTATGCCGCCAAGCGCCTGCCGCTTGGGTTGATTGTTGGGCTGCTTGTCGGCGTCGGCAATTACGCGCTGTGGACGGTTTACAACGCCGTCACGGACCATCTAGGCCTGGATACCGTCAAGAACCTGCTGGTCAACTTGGGGCTGTTTGTCGTGATTGGAATTGCCGTAGGATTGGGGGCAGGGTTTTACGCTTCTAAAAGACACATTCAAGGAGGAAACGATGGCGACGTGGCAGGAGATCGGAGTTGACAACTTTCGCGCGGGGCGTGAGCTGTTTGACACGAAACACTACCGAAGCAGCGTCAGCCGCTTTTACTATGCGGCGTTTTCGGTGCTGACGCACGAACTTCTGCAAACTTCGTTTCAGCCGAAGGAAGAGCGTGAAGCGCCAGACCATTTGCACATGGCGGAGTGGATCAAGACCTCCCTGACGAAGTACAGCCTGCGGCAGCGCACGGACATGGCTGCCGCCGTGCGGCGGCTGTATGAAAGCCGCCTTGCCGCCGATTACCGTTTGAGGACCGTGGATGAACTGACTGCACGCGAAGCCCGGCGCGACGCTGTTCTTGTGTTTACCTATTTGGAGGCAGAGCTATGATGGAAACTGAGTCTCTCACCGAAACCCGCGCACGGATTATTGAGGTTGTCGGCAAGTATCTGGAGCCGCACCAGCCGAAGAATTACCGTCTGCATGTCCGCCCTAAAGGCATGAGGCAGGACGGAGATTATTGGTACGTTGTCGTTCAGCCGGACAAAGAAGACATTCGCTCTTACGATTACTACGGGCGTCTCGCCGAAGCTGAGAACGACATTGAAGAAAACGAAAGTTTAAAGATACTGCTTGTCCCGACATTGCCGGGCTAATTGAGGAGAACATACGATATGCCAGCGACGGTTTACAATGATTCGGATGCCGATTTGAGTTTTTTGGAAGGCAAAAAGCTTGCCGTGATTGGGTACGGCTCGCAGGGCCACGCCCATGCGCTGAACCTGCGCGACAGCGGCCTGGACGTGCGCGTCGGGCTGCGGCCTGGCTCGAAGCGCCGGGCGCAGGCGGAGGAAGCGGGCCTCTTGGTGAAGTCCGTGGAAGATGCCGCGAAAGAAGCGGACGTGGTGATGATGCTCATTAACGATGAGTTTCAAGGTGATGTTTACAAAGAAAGCATCGCGCCCAATTTAGAGCCGGGCAATGCGCTGGCGTTCGGCCACGGCTTCAATATCCACTTCGGGCAGATCCCACTCAAAGACGGGGTGGACGTGTTTATGACCGCGCCGAAGGGGCCGGGGCATTTAGTCCGGCGCACCTATACCGAGGGCAAAGGCGTTCCGTGTTTGATTGCCGTCGCGCAGGATGCGACCGGCCACGCCAAAGACATCGCGCTGGCCTGGGCCAAAGGCATCGGCGGCAGCCGGGCGGGAGTGCTGGAAACGACGTTTAAAGAAGAAACCGAGACGGACTTGTTCGGCGAGCAAGCCGTGTTGTGCGGCGGCGCGACGGCGCTGGTTAAGGCGGGCTTTGAGACTTTAGTGAACGCCGGGTATCAGCCGGAAATCGCGTACTTTGAGTGCCTGCATGAGCTGAAGCTGATTGTGGACCTCATGTACGAGGCCGGCATCGGCGGGATGCGCTACTCGATTTCAGACACCGCGCAGTTCGGCGACATGACGCGCGGCCCGCGCATTGTTAACGATGCAACTAAGGCCGAGATGGTGAAGATTTTAAAAGAAATCCAGACCGGGCAGTTCGCCAAAGAATGGATTTTGGAGAACAAAGCTAATAGGCCGCAGTTCAACGCTTTGGCCGCGATGGACAACGCTTCGCAGATTGAGGCCGTCGGCAAGGAGCTTCGCGGTCTGATGTCCTGGGTCAAGAAGCCGGACACCGTGAGCGATTAAGGCCACGGGTTAAGGCTATGGATCAAGGCTATGGGTCAAGGCCACGGATTGAAATCCGTGGCCTCTGCTGAACAGAATGCAAAATCAATGCTGACACTCAATTTGACCGGCAAAATTGCCGTGGTGACGGGCGCGACGGGCCAGCTTGGGCGCGTCATGGTGCGGACGCTGGCTCAGTGCGGCGCGGATGTTGCCATCCACTACTTGCAGAACGCGGACAAGGCGGCGGAATTGAAGGCTGAAGTGGAAGGCATGGGGCGGCGGGCGGTCACAATCCAGGCGGACGTGACCGACCAAGCGAGCGTGCTGGCGCTGCGGGACCAAGTGACGCAAAGCTTAGGCACGGCCCAAATTATCGTCAACAACGCCGTCAGCCAGTCGGCGTGGAAAAGCGTCTTGGAACAGTCGCCGGAAGCATACCAAAGCCAGTTCGACAGCTCTGTGCTGCACAATGTCCTGATGGCGCAGGCGTTTGTGCCGGGCATGATCGCTTCTGGAACCGGCGGGCGGGTCATCGGCATCAACACCGAATGCGCGATGCAGAACTTCCCCACACAGTCGGCTTATGTCGCCGGCAAGCGCGGCATGGACGGCATTCTGCGTATCTTGGCAAAGGAAGTCGGGACACATGGCATCACGGTGAACCAAGTCGCGCCGGGCTGGACAGTCAGCGACAATGACCGGGCTTCGGGGTCAGAGGCGCAGCCGGATTACGAAAAATCCGTGCCGCTGGGGCGGCGGGGAACCGACCAGGAAATCGCCAACGTCGTCGCGTTCCTGGCGTCTGATTTGTCCAGCTACATCACTGGAGTGTATGTCCCCGTCTGCGGCGGCAACGTCATGCCGGCGATTTAACCGTCTGGCGGGTCAGGAAGCCGGGGTTGTAGAAAACCCCGGCAGGAAATGTCCTTCGGACAAGGAGCGGATTTGATGCGTTCCTTATCTTCGTCCGAAGGACGACTCTTTGCCGGGGTTTTCTACAACCCCGGCACTG
>CAXTRL010000362.1:0-3621 GCA_964246575.1 uncultured Armatimonadales bacterium | reverse complement strand
CGGCACGGCCAGAAACGCCCCAACGTCCGTGGACGGAAACTCTTCAAAGCGCCCCTGCCAGCGCGGGTCTTCGCGCGGGCTGACCGTGCGGATCGGCTCGCCGTACAGCGCGACCCAGCCGGTCAGCCCCTCGCCGATGGGGTAAATGGCGGTGCCGATGCGCTCGGCCAGCCCGCCGCGTGCGGCTTGCAGCGTCAAGTGCTGCCGGTCGCGGTCCAGCACAAACAGCGAACAGTCCTCAAAGCGAAGCTGGGCGGCGGCTACGTCCACCACCCGGCGCATAAGCTGATCAGTATCGGCAATGGCGCTGAGGTCTTTGCCGATTTCCACCAGCGCCGCTTCTCTCGCCCGGTAGCCGTCGCTGAGGAGCCGCAAAACGGCAATGTCTGCCAGCGATTGAACCAGCTTCAAATGGTCTTCGGTGAAATGGTCCCGCTGGAAGCTTTCAATGTTAATGACGCCGCGCGTGTGGCCGTTGCCGTCCAGAAGCGGCACGGCAATCTCGCTGTACACGTCGTCAAAGAACGCAAAGTAGTACGGGTCGGCGTTCACGTCACCAGTGATGTAGGGCTGCCCGGTTGCTGCGACATGGGACGTAATCCCATGCCCTTTGCTGATTTGCCCTTTGCCGCCGCGTGCTTCTTCATCTATTTTTAGGCGCATCGCCCGGAACTCATCGGTCCAGCCCACGCCGGCTGTGGACACCAATACCAGCTCGCCGGTGCCGTCATGCGCCAGCGCGACAAACGCCCGGTCCGCGCCGACGGCATCCATCGCGGCTCGGTTCATTTCGTCAAACAAGACGGATGCTTCATCCACTTCAATGGCCCGGCGGGACAAATGGCGCACCAGTGTCAGAGGGTCATTCATGGCAGTGATTGTACCTCGGAGAGTAGATTTGGCGCACAAAAAAACCCAGTCTTGGAAGACTGGGTTTGTTCGGGGAAACGTCGGAAGCCTACGGCTGGCCGAATGGCGAGAACATCGGCTGCTGCGGGTTGCTTTGCGGCTGCCGTTCCTGACCAAACGTGGCTGGCCGCTGGCGCAGCATCACATTGACAGTGCGAGGCGTGTCGTCGCGGACGATTCGCAGGCTCAACGTACTGCCGACGGGTAGACCCTGAATGAGGTTTCCCAATGTGTCCTGATCGATAATCGGCTGGCCGTTTGCCGACGTGATCACATCGTAGCGATGGAGACCAGCCGCCGCTGCCGGAGAACCGGGGTAAACGCTTCTAATAGCCACACCTTCTTTAATGTCTGTCGGAATCCCGCCCTGCACCCGGTCACTATCCGTGAGACTCGCGATGTCGATATATCCAACTCCCAAATAAGGGTGCGACGCATGGCCGGTGCGGATCAGCTCAGCGGCAATCTGCTTGGCCCGGTTGATCGGAATCGCAAAGCCGATACCGGAGTAAGTGCCGCTCGGAGACAAAATCGCTTCGTTGATGCCGATGACCTGACCGTTGATGTTCGCTAAAGCGCCGCCGGAGTTGCCGGGGTTGATGGCGGCATCGGTCTGGATTGCGGGCAGGATCGCCTGGCCTTCGGCGCTCTGACCGGAGCGGTTCAAGGCGCTGATAATGCCAAGCGTGACCGTCGTGCCGACGTCCAGTGGATTGCCGACGGCAATAGCCCAGTCGCCAATCCGAACATCGTCGGAGTTGCCAAGCTGCGCGACGGGCAGCTTCACGCCGTCCGTGTCAATCTTGACGACCGCAATGTCCGTCACCGGATCGGTGCCGACCACATGGGCATCATAGGACTTGCCGGGATCGCCCACTTTGACGGTCAGCTTGGACGTATCCTCGACCACATGGTTGTTGGTCAGAATATAGCCGTCCGGGCTGATGATGATACCCGAGCCGGCTCCGCGTGATGGTTCCTGCTGGGCAGGCGCACCGCCGAACATACGTAACATTGGGTCTGCGTCGGTTCCGGATTGTGCGGTCCGCACACCGACCGTGTGAACCGTCACGACGGCGGCGTCCACCTTCGCAGCGGCGTCGGCGACAACCGTGTCGCCGGTAAATTGCATGAGCGCGGGCGGTGTGGTGTCCAGCGCCGTCAAAACCGCCTGTTTGGAGGCAGTAGTCGTGTTGAACAGAGTAGCCGGGTCGCCAAAGGTCTTCAAACCGATAGCGCAGGAGGCAACGCCTACGGCGAATATCGCCGCATACGAGCTTGCTTTCTTCATTTTTTCTATCACCTTCATAATGTGTTAATTTTGTTGTGCGTTAAGCGTATTCAGTAAGTTCGCCATTTCGATGGCGGCGGCGGCAACATCCGCCCCTTTGTTGCCGGCTTTCGTGCCGGCCCGTTCCAGCGCCTGTTCAATCGTGTCCGTCGTCAGAACACCGAACAGGATTGGTACGCCTGTGTCTAAAGCAATACTTGCCAAGCCCGATGCCATCGGCCCGGCGACATAATCAAAATGTGCAGTTGCGCCGCGAATGACCGCGCCCAAACAAATTACGGCATCGTAACGGCCCGACTTTGCCAGCACCGAGGCCGCCAGCGGGATCTCAAACGCGCCGGGAACGCGGGCCAGCGTGATGTCGTCGTCAGACACTCCATGCCGCCGCAGCGTATCCAGTGCGCCTTCTAAAAGCCGGTCTCCGATCAAGGAATTGAAGCGGCTCAAAACAATCGCAATGTTTAAGCCGCCGGCAATCAATGTTCCTTCAAGTGTCTTCATATACGCAGCTTATTCCCGAAATGTTCGCGTCATAAAAATCGTCGTGTGATTAAGCCGCTTCCGGCGCGTCCTGTTCGTCCAGCACAAAAAAGTGTCCCATCTTGGTCCGCTTAGTCTCTAAATAACGCTTGTTGTCCGCATTCGGTTCCGCGACCAGCGGCACGCGCTCCCCGATTTCCAGACCATACCCTTCCAGGCCCGCAAGCTTTGCCGGGTTGTTTGTCATGTAGCGCAGACGCTTCAAGCCTAAGTCCACCAGCACCTGAGCGCCGATGCCGTAATCCCGCAGATCCGGCTTGAAGCCAAGCCGGACATTCGCTTCTACCGTATCCGCGCCTTCGTCCTGAAGCGCATATGCCTTGATCTTGTTGATGATCCCGATGCCGCGCCCTTCCTGCTCGATATACAGCAGGACGCCCCGGCCCGCATCCGAAATCTTTTGGAGCGCGAGATGAAGCTGATCGCCACAGTCGCACTTCAAAGAGCCGATCAAGTCGCCCGTGACGCACGACGAATGAATCCGGACTAAAACGTCCAAGCCGTCGCTGATGTCCCCCATCACAAACGCCGTGTACGGGGCCGGGTCCACATCGCTTTCGTAGGCATGAACAACAAAGTCCCCATAGCGCGACGGCAGTTTGGCTTGCGCCACTTCCCGAACCAGCTTTTCCCGGCGTCGTCGGTACTTGATCAGCTCGGCAATGGTGATAAACTTCAGGTCAAACTTCTTGGCAAGCTCTGCCAGCGCGTCTACTCGCGCCATCTCGCCGCCGTCGCCCATGATCTCGCAGATCACCCCGACCGGCTGCAAGCCCGCCAGCGTCATCAAGTCTGTTGCCGCTTCGGTGTGCCCAGCACGTTTGAGCACGCCGCCTTTGCGGGCCATCAGCGGGTTGACATGACCGGGCCGGTTGAAGTCA